>NZ_BAAHXI010000082.1:0-14943 GCF_054656955.1 Deferrisoma palaeochoriense | reverse complement strand
GCTGCTCGGCCGTCGCGCTTCGTCGGAACCCCCAGCCCCAGCGACGCAATTTGTCTTTGTGAGACGGACCACTGGAGACCGAAGACCGTTCCCATGGAGATCGTGCGAGGTCGCCTGTACCGGGTGGTGGTGGAATACCCCTGGGGCAAACGGGTCGAGGTGGTCACCCGGGAGGTGGTGCGGGAAACCGACGGCACCGTGCGTTGGGCCGGGGAGGGCGGGTGGCGGGCCCTCGACGTGGTGATCGGGGAGACCGAGGCCTGGCTCCTGGGCTGGCACGAGGGCCACACCGACGTGACCGTGCGGATCGAGCCGGCCGAGTGACGCCGGGGCCTTCGGTTGGGGGCTGTCACCACGGAGGACACGGAGAACACGGAGGGAGCTTCGTCCGGGTCCGGCCAGGGCGGCGGCGAGGGTCCTCTCAACCGCGGACCGACGACCGGCGACTGCAGGACCGACGACCGAACTCGAAAAGGAGGGCGCTTGTGGAATACCGAACCTTGGGACGGACGGGACTTCGGGTGTCGGCCCTGGGCCTGGGGTGCATGCGGCTGCCCACGGTGGGGGACGACGAGACCGCCATCGACGAGGCCGCGGCCGCGGCCGTGGTGCGCCGGGCGGTGGATCTCGGGGTGAACTACCTGGACACCGCCTACCCGTACCACGGCGGGGAGAGCGAGCGGTTCCTGGGGCGGGTGCTCTCGGGGGGGCTGCGCGACCGGGTGCTCCTGGCCGACAAGATGCCGCCGTGGTTCGTGCGGGAACCCGCCGATCTCGAACGGATCTTCGCCGAGCAGCTCGAGCGGCTTCGCACCGACCGGATCGACCTCTATCTCCTCCACAGCCTGAACCGGCGGTTTTGGAAGCGGTTTCGGGAGATGGGCGCCCTGGAGTTCCTGGAGGGGAAGCGCCGGGAGGGGCGCATCGGGTTCGTGGGGTTTTCGTTCCACGACCGGTTCCCCGTGTTCCGGGAGATCGTGGACGCCTACGACTGGGACTTCTGCCAGATCCAGTACAACTACATGGACGAGGAGGTCCAGGCCGGCACCGCGGGGCTCCGGTACGCGGCGGGCCGGGGGCTCGGGGTGGTGATCATGGAGCCCCTGCGGGGCGGCCGCCTGGCCCGGGCCGAGGGGGCGGGTCTGGAGGAGATCTGGCGGGGGGCCGACCCGGCGGCGACGGCGCTCCGGTGGGTGTGGGGCCACCCCGAGGTGTCGGTGGTGCTGAGCGGCATGGGCCGGGTCGAGGAGGTGGAGGCGAACGCCGCCGCGGCCGCCCGGTCGGCCGAGCCCCTGCCCCGGGCCGACCTCGACCGGATCGCCCGGGCCCGTGCGTGGTACCGAAGCCGGCTGCGGGTGCCCTGCACGTTCTGCCAGTACTGCCTGCCGTGCCCCCAGGGGGTGAACATCCCGCGGATCTTCGAGCTCGTGAACGACGCGAGCATGTTCGAGGACTGGCAGGCCGTGCGGCGGCGGTACCAGCGGTTCACCCCGGCCGACGAGCGGGCCGACAACTGCGTGGCCTGTGGCGCCTGCGAGGAGGTCTGCCCCCAGGGCATCGGGATCGTCGAGGAACTCCGGAAGGCCCACGGGGAGCTGGGGTGACCCCGCCGGCTTCCGCAGCAACCACGGGGATCTGGCAACACTTCGGTTGGTGTCAGCAAATCCCGGCGCGACGTCGGATTTTTTGACGGCGGACCCCCGTGCCTGGTAGAAAGGGTCGACATCCGCCCGGCGGCGGATGGGGAGGTGTACGGTGCGGGCCCTGGACCAGCAGGTGCTTCGGGTCGATGCGGCGGGGATCCCCCTGGAGTGGGTCGACTACCAGGAGGCGGTGCGGCTCTACCACCTGGGGCGGGTGGTGTTCGCCCTGGGCCGCACGGTGTACCGGATCCGGGGCGGGGTGAACGCCCGCACAGGGAGGCGAAGCGAGATCGCCGTGCAGGCCATCGTGGCTACGGCCTCCGACCGCCGGGCCATCCAGAAGGCCCTGGCCCGGTACACGCCGCCCCTTTCGAACGCCACCCTGTTCCGCCGTGACGCCTACCTGTGCCTCTACTGCGGGCGGCGGTTCCGCCGCAAAGACCTCTCCCGCGACCACGTAACCCCCCTGAGCCGGGGCGGCACCGACACCTGGAACAACGTGGTCACCGCCTGCAAGCGCTGCAACCACCGAAAGAGCGGCCGCACCCCCGAGGAGGCCGGCATGCAGCTGCTGGCCGTGCCCTTCACCCCGAGCCACGCCGAGTACATCTACCTCCAGGGCCGCCGGGTGCTCGCCGACCAGATGGAGTTCCTGCTTCACCACATCCCCCCCACGAGCCCCTTCCACGAGCGGCTTCGCCTGTATCGGCACTGATACCAAGTTGCCATCCATCGCATAGGATTCCGGGGGAGGGGCAAGGAACCTGCCTCCTGCCGGGCGCGAAGCCGGACATTGAGATTCGCCGCGCCGGCACAGGACCGAACACCTGGTTTCATGGCAGTGCGGCAGAATCCGAACCCTTTCGCGGTCCGAGCGTCAGAGGCGGGGCGCGGCGAGCTAGGGAGCCGCGCCCGGCTCTCCGACAGGCCCCTTGCCCCTCCAAGCAGGCGGCCAAACAGCTTTGAACGCGACTCGGTATGACGGGGCCCTCACCCCACCAGGTTCTTGAGCCACCCGAAGGCGACGAAGGTGCCCAGGGCGCTCCCCAGGTTGGAAAAGAGGAACACCAGGAGCACCCGGGCCACCCGGTTCGTCCACCACCCCTTCCAGTGGGAGAGATCGTCCAGGAGCCTTTCCAGGTCCCGAACCCGGGGCCGCCTCGCCCAGGCCTGCACCACGCCCGTGACCATGCCGGCGCCCACCGTGGGGTTGAGCGAGGTCAGGGGCGCGGCCACGAAGGCCGAGGCCACGGTCAGGGGGTGCCCCAGGGCGGCCGCCGCCCCGGCCGCGGCCAGAAGGCCGTTCGCCAGCACCCAGGCCCAGGCCGCCTCCCGGAGGGCCTTCGTGTCGCCGGCGGCAAACCCCGCCAGAAACAGGGCCACCACGATTGCCGGAAGGATCCAGGGGAGCGCCCGGGACACCGGGCCCCGGGGCGGGAGCGTTTCCAGTTCGGCCGGATCGCCCGGATCTTCGCCCGAGGTGAGCCACCGGGCGATCCCCGGCACGTGGGCCGCCCCCACCACCGCGAGCACCCGGGTGCCCCCCGAGGCCAGGATCTTGGCCGCCATGTAGCGGTCGCGCTCGTCCACCAGTACGGCCTTGGCCTCGGGCGCCGCCGAGCTCATCTCCTCCAGGAGCGCCGAGAGGGTGTCGGCCTGCCGCAACCGCGCGAGATCCTCCTCCCCCACTTCCTCGTCGGCGAAGGCCCCGGCCAACAACGCCCCCGCGAGCCGGAACCGCCGCCAGACCCCGGTGTTGCGCCAGGCCCGGAGCAGGGTGAGCCGGATCGGCCGGTCCACGAGCTCCACCGGGATCCCCCGGGCCTCGGCCCCGGTTACGGCCGCGAGGAGCTCCTCGCCGGGCCGGACCTCGGTGGCGAGCCCCATCCGCCTCTGGAACGCCGCCAGGGCCAGGTTCGCCAGGAGCATCGGCCCCTGGCCGGTCCGCAGGGCCTTCACCAGGTCGAGCCGGCGCCACCGGTCCGGGTCGCGCAGGGCCCGGAGCCGGTCGGGGTCGAGCTCCACGCAGACCCGGTCCGGCCGGACCTCCTCCAGGGCCCGTTCCACGGCCTCGACGCTCCGGCGCGACACGTGGGCCGTGCCCAGGAGGGCGATCTCGCGGCCGCCGGTCTCGATGCGCTGCCACTCGGGTTCCATGATCCCTCCGGTTCCAGGGGGCGGAGGCGCCATTCTACGGGCCGGGTGCGGACGGGCCAAGGGGCCCGGTTGTTTCCCCCCCGCCGGATGGGGTAAAAGCACGGGAACCCACGACGAAATTCGGGTACGTTTCCGAAACCCGAGCCCGACGGAGGAGCCATGGACGTCCCCCCGCCCCCCCGGGCCCGGCGCGCTTGCGCGCGGCGGGCCGCCTTCGTACCGGCGTTCCTGATCCTCTGCCTCGCCTTCCCCGCGGGCGCCCTGGCCCGCGATCTCACGGCGCTCCCCCTCGAGGAGCTCCTGGAGATCCGGATCACCTCGGCGGCCCGAAAGCCCCAGAGCCTCGCGGAGGCCGCCGGGCCGGTCACGGTGATCACCGCCGAGGAGATCCGGCGCTCGGGCGCCACGACCCTGCCCGAGGTCCTGCGGATGGTGCCCGGGCTCCACGTGGGGCGGCTGAACGCCAACACCTGGGCCCTGTCGGTCCGGGGGTTCGACGGCCGGTGGGCCAACAAGCTTCTGGTGATGATCGACGGGCGCACCGTGTACTCGCCGCTCTTCTCCGGGGTGTTCTGGGACGCCCAGGACGTGCTCCTCGAGGACGTGGACCGGATCGAGGTGATCCGGGGCCCGGGCGCGGCCCTGTGGGGGGCGAACGCGGTGAACGGCGTGATCCACGTGGTCACCAAATCCGCGGCCGACACCTGGGGCGGGTACCTGGAGGCCGGGGGCGGCGACGAGGAACGGGGGTTCGGCGCCGTGCGCTACGGCGGGCGCCTCGGCCGGGGCCTGTGGGGCCGGATCTGGGCCAAGGGGTTCGACCGGGACGGGGCCGCCGACCCGGCGGGCGGGCAGGCCCCGGACGACTGGAGCCAGGTGCGGGGCGGGTTCCGGCTCGACGCCGAGCGGGCCGCCTCGACCTGGACCCTCCAAGGAGAGATCTACCGGGGCCGGTCGGGCGCCGTGTACACCGTGCCCACCGCGGACCCCGACCGCCTGGAGACCTGGGCCGACGACACCGCGCTCTGGGGCGGAAACCTCCTGGGCCGGTGGGGCCGGAAGCTCGGGGCGGCGGGCCGGTTCCAGCTCCAGGCCTACTACGACCGTACCTCCCGGGACGAGGCAATCGGCCGGGAGGAACGGGAGGCCTGGGACCTGGACCTCCAGCACCGGTTCTCCCTGGGGCGGCGGCACGACGTGGTGTGGGGCGGGGGGGTGCGGCTGTCCCGGGACCGGATCGACGGCACCGCGATCATCCGGTTCGATCCGGCCCGCCGCACCGACCGGCTCTGGAACGCGTTCCTTCAGGACGAGGTGGCGCTCGTGCCGGACCATCTGCACCTGATCCTGGGGGTCCGGGCCGAGCACAACAACTACACGGGCGCCGAGTGGCAGCCCGACGCCCGGGTGCTCTGGCGGGTCACCCCCGGCCACACCCTGTGGGCGGGGGCATCCCGGGCCGTGCGGACGCCGAGCCGGGCCGAGGCCGACGCGGTGATGGCCGGCCAGGTGCTGGGCGTGGGCAACCCGGCGAACCCCCTGCCCGTCGTGATCCGGCCCGAGTTCCGGGGCGACGACGGGTTCGGAAGCGAGTCGGTGGTCTCGTGGCAGGTGGGGTACCGGGCCCGGTGGACCGAAGCGGTCTCCACGGACCTGGCCGCGTTTCTGAGCCGATACCGGGACCTTCGGACCATCGACTCCCGGGTGGTCGGGCCCGATCCCCTCCACCCCGGATGGCTCGTGGCCACGGGCGGGCCAGGGAACCGGGCGGATGCGGTGTCGAAGGGGGTCGAGGCCGAGGCCCGCTGGCGGGTGACCCGGGCCTGGCGCCTCCGGGTCGCCTACACCTGGTTTCTGCTCGACATCGACCCGGGCGGCTCCAGCGATTTTTCGGCCGAGTTCGAGGAGGGCAAGACCCCCCGGCACCAGGTGGACCTGCGGTCCTACGCCGACCTGCCCGGGGGCTGGTCGCTGGACCTGGGGCTTCGGTACGTAGGGAGCCTGGAGCGCCGGGACATCCCGCCCTACTGGGGCCTCGACGCCCGGCTCGCCTGGGAGCCCTCGCCGGGGATCGAGCTCGAGATCGTGGGCCGCGACCTGCTGGAACCCTCCCACCCGGAGTTCCCGCGGGAGGACTTCCTCCGGCTCGAGACCTCGGAGCCGGAGCGATCGGTCTACGCCGCGGTGCGGGCGAGGTTTTAGGGCGGCGGGATGGCGCGTTTCCAGGGGTGGGTGATTCTCTGGGCCGCCCTGTGGGCGGCCGCGGCCGGGGCGGCGGAGCCCGAGTACCGGGTGAAGGCCGCGTTCCTCTACCATTTCGCCCAGCTCACCACTTGGGAGCGCGCCGCCCCGGCCGAGGGGTTCGAGGTGTGTGTGGTGGGCGACGACCCCTTCGGCCCCGAGCTCGACCTCCTCGAGGGTAAACGGGTCCACGGCCTCCGGGTCGGGGTCCGGAGGTGCGGGCGAACCCCCTGCCGGTGCCCGGTGGTGTTCGTGGCCCGGAGCGAGGCCCCCCGCCTCCCCGAGGTGCTCGGGGCCCTCGACGACGGCGTTCTCACGGTGAGCGACATCCCGGGGTTCGCGGACCGAGGGGGCATGATCGAGCTCGTGGAGCGGGACGGGAGGCTTCGGTTCCGGATCCACCGGGGCCGGGCCGGGCAGGCGGGACTCCGGTTCGACGCCCGGCTGTTGCGGCTGGCCGAGGAGGTGCTCCCGTGACCCGGTGGCTACGGGACGCGCCCCTGGGCCGGAAGGTAGCCGTGCTCCTGGTGGGGGGCGGGCTCTGGGTGACCGCGCTCGCTACGGCCGCGCTCGTGGCCTGGGAGACCCGGGTCGCCCGGGAGCAGGCGGCGGCCGCGGTGGAGGGGGTGGCCGCCGTGGTGGCCTACCACGTGGCCCCCGCCCTCGCCTTCGACGACCGGGCGGTGGCCCGGCAGGGCCTCGACGCGCTGCGGGCCGTGCCCGATGTGACCGGTGCGGTCCTGTGGAACGCCCGGGGGGAGGTGTTCGCGGCCTGGGGCCCGGGGTTGCCGGCGGAGCCGCCGGACCCGGGGCTGGGCTGGGAGGGTGAGGGGTTCTCCCTGACCCGCCCGGTCCGGCTGGAGGGGGAGGTGGTCGGGGCGCTCTGGGTTCGATCCGGCCTCGCGACGCTCCACCAGAGGCTCGGCCGGTACGGCGCCGTCGCCGCCGCGGCGCTCCTGGTGGCCGCCGCGGTGGCGGTCGGGGCGGCCTGGCTCCTTCGGGTGGTCGTGGCCGACCGGATCCGGAGGCTGGCGGCGGTGGCGGAGCGGGCGGCCCGGGAGGGCGACTACGGCGTGCGGGCGGAGGACGACGGCCGGGACGAGGTGGGCGTTCTCGCCCGGGGGCTCAATCACCTGCTGGAGGCCGTCGAGATCCGCGAGGCGGAGCTCCGCCGGCACCGGGACCACCTGGAGGATCGGGTCCGGGAGCGCACCCGGGAGCTGCGGGAAGCCAAGGAGGCCGCAGAGAAGGCGAGCCGAGCCAAGAGCCGGTTCCTGGCCCTGGTGAGCCACGAGCTGCGCACCCCGCTGACGACGATCCTCGGGGAGGCCGACCTCGCCCTGCGGGGGGAGGGGGGGGACCCGCGGCCGCGGCTCGAGAGGATCCGGGACGCCGGACGGGCCCTCCGGGCCCTTGTGGAAGACCTTCTGGACGTGGGCCGGATCGAGGCGGGTGACGTGCGGCTGGAGGCCCGGCCGTTCTCCCCGGCCGGCGTGGTGCGGGAGGTGGCCGAGGCGTTTCGGGCGAGGGCCGAGGCCAAGGGACTCCTCCTTCGGGTAGAGGCCGGGGCCGGCCCTGAGGTTCTCGGCGACCCGATCCGGGTGCGCCAGATCCTGTGGAACCTCCTCGATAACGCGATCAAGTTCACGGAGCGGGGCTGGGTAGCGGTCCGCTCCGGGTCCCGCCCGGAGGGAGGGGTCTGGTTCGAGGTGGAGGACACGGGGCCGGGCGTCCCGGCCGCCGACCGGGAGCGGGTGTTCCGGGCGTTCGAGCAGGGGGAAGCCCTCGACCGCCGGCACCACCCGGGCGCCGGGCTCGGGCTCCCGATCTGCCGGAGCCTTGCCGGGCTGATGGGGGGCACCGTGGCCCTGGCCGACGGCACGGAGGACGGGGCCCTGTTCCGGGTGGATCTGCCGCTGCCACCCGCCGGGGCGGAGCCCCAGCCCGATCTGCGGGGGCTTCGGGTGCTGGTGGCGGAGGACAACCCCCTGAACCGGAGCCTCGCCCGGGCGTTTCTGGAGACCCTGGGGTGCCGGGTGGAGGAGGCCGCCGACGGGGAATCCGCGCTCGCGGCCTGGAACCGGGGGCGGCCCGACGCCGTGCTCCTCGACTGCCAGATGCCGGGGATGGACGGGTTCGAGGTGGCGCGCCGGATCCGCGAGGCCGAGGGGGGCACCGGCCGGCGCACCTGGATTGTGGCCTGCACCGCCTACGGGAGCGACGAGGACCGGGAGCGGTGCCGGGCGGCGGGCATGGATCGGGTGGTCCTGAAACCCTTCGGGGCCGAGGACCTGGCCCGGAGCCTTCGGCCGGCCGTCGGCGGGGCCGAGGTGGACCGGGCCGTGGTGGACCGGATCCTCGCCTTGGAACGCTCGGGCCGGGCGGGCCTTGCGGCCCGGGTGGTCGCGGCGTACCGGGAGGAGGCAGCGCGGCTCACGGGCGAGCTCCAGGAGGCCCTCGGCCGGGCCGACGCCGAGGCGGTGCACCGGGCGGCCCACGCCCTGAAATCGGTGAGCCTCAACGCCGGGGCGGCCGGCCTGGCCCGGCGGTGCGCCCGGGTGTCCGAGGCGGCGCGGCGGGGGGACCTGGAGGGGGCCCGGCCGGAGGCCGAGGCGATCGTGACCGAATGGCCCGCGGCGGTGCGGGCCATTGAGGAGGCGTTCGGAGGGACGGCATGACGCGAGACGGCGAACCCCCGGCCCGGGTGTTGGTGGCCGACGACGACCCGGTGGACCGGCTTTTGGCCGAGGAGGTGCTCCTTGCAGAGGGGTACGAGGTGGCCTGCGCGGCCGACGGGGAGGCCGCCTGGGAGGCGTGCCGGGAGGCACCGCCCGATCTCCTGGTGCTTGACCTCCTCATGCCCGGGCTCGACGGGTTCGAGGTTCTGGGGCGGCTCCGGGCCGAGGCGTGGGGACAGGAAGTGCCGGTTCTGGTGCTCACGGGGCTCGACGACACGGAGGCCATCGAGCGGGCCTACCGCCTGGGCGCCACCGACTTCGCCACCAAGCCCGCCAACTGGCTGATCCTGGCCCAGCGGCTCCGTTACATGCTCCGGGCGAGCCGCACGGCCCGGGACCTCGCGGAGCGCACCCGGGAGCTCGAGGAGGCCCAGCGGATCGCGCGCCTGGGGAGCTGGCGCTGGGACCCGGAGGGGGAGCGCCTGTGGGGCTCTCGGGAGTTGCGCCGTATCCTCGGAATCGAGGACCACCACGAGCTTGCGCCCCGCGTCCTGTGGGACGCCGTTCCGGCCGACGACCGCCCCGAGGTGGAGCGGCTCTGGGAAGCCGCCCTGCGGCATGGCGCCGCCGGAAGCCTCCTTCACCGGATCGTCCGGCCCGACGGGACCGTTCTGCGGGTCCGTCACCGCATCGCGGCCGAGGCGAGTGGGCTCCGGGGAACCGTGCTCGACGTGACCCGGGAGGTGGAGCTCGAGGAGCGGCTCCGCCAGGCCCAGAAGCTCGAGGCCCTGGGGACGCTGGCCGGCGGCATCGCCCACGACTTCAACAACCTCCTGGTGCCGATCCTGGGGTTCACGGAGCTCGCCCTGTCCCAGCTCCCGGAGGACAGCCCGGTGCGGCCCGGCCTCGGTAACGTGGCCACGGCGGCCCGCCGGGCCCGGGAGCTCGTGCGCCAGATCCTCGCCTTCAGCCGGGGCGGCGAGGGGCCGGTCCGGCCGGTGTGCCTCGCCCGGCTCGTCCGGGAGGTGGGGCGGATGCTGGGGGCGCAGCTCCCACCCGGGGTGGGGTGGGCCGAGGATCTGGGGGAAGGGGAGTTCACGGTGTTGGGCGACGAGGCCCGGCTCCACCAGGTGATCCTGAACCTCTGCCAAAACGCGGTGCAGGCGGTCGAGGAGGCCGGGGGGGAGGTGCGCGTGCGGCTCGCCCGGGCGCCCGACCCGGACGGCCGCGACAGCGTGTGCCTGGAGGTGGCCGACACGGGGTGCGGCATGCCGCCCGAGGTGCGGGAGCGGGCGTTCGAGCCGTTTTTCACCACGAAGCCCGTGGGGAAGGGCACGGGGCTCGGGCTGAGCGTGGTATACGGGGTGGTCAAGAGCCTCGGGGGCCGGGTCGAGGTGGAAAGCGAGCCGGGAAAGGGGAGCACGTTCCGGGTGTTTCTGCGGCCGGCCGTCTCTCCCGCAGAGCCGGCTCCCCAGGGGCGGGTCGGGCGCCCGAGGCCGGGGCCCCTCAAGATCCTTCTCGTGGACGACGAGGAGACCCTCCTCGCGTTCGGCCGGGCGGTGCTCGAGGGGGCGGGGCACAGGGTGGACGTGTCGGCGGACCCCCGCGAGGCCCTGGGACGGCTGCGGCTCGACCCGCGCCGCTACGACCTCGTGCTGGCCGACCGGTCCATGCCCGGGATGGGGGGCGATGAGCTTCTCGCCGAGATGAAGCGCCTGCGGCCCGACCTCGTCACGATCCTGTGTACGGGCGGATCCGTCGGGGAGGCCCCGGCCGCCGACCGGGTGCTCCAAAAGCCCCTCGCCCCCGACGAACTCGTCGCCGCGGTGGAGGGGGCGGCCGCGGCACGCCCCGACCGTTGATCGCCGTCTAGAAGCGCACGCTGGGGTTGTGGAGGGTGCCGGAGCCGGGGCTCGGGGGATCCAGGAGGACCCGGCGGCCCTCGACCCGGAGCCGGCCCTCGGCCAGGTACTGGAGAGCCTGGGGGTAGATGCGGTGCTCCTCCCGGAGGATCCGGGCCGCCAGCGTCTCGGGGGTGTCGTCGTCGCGCACCGGCACCACGGCCTGACAAATGATCGGCCCGGTGTCCATGCCCTCGTCCACGAAGTGCACCGTGCAGCCCGAGAACTTGGCGCCGTGGGCGATGACCTTCTCGTGGACGTGGAGCCCGGGGAACGCCGGCAGGAGGGCCGGGTGGATATTGAGCACCCGGCCCGGGAACGCCCCCAGGAGCCGGGGGGTCACGAGGCGCATGTACCCGGCCAGGGCCACGGTGTCGACCCCGTGGCGCCGGAGGGTCTCCACCACGGCCTCGTCGTGGGCCTCCCGGGGCCGGGCCGGGTCCCAGGGCACCACCTCGGCCGGGACCCCGGCGTTTCGGGCCCGCTCGAGGCCGTAGGCCCCGGGATTGTCGCTCACGACCACGCGCACCTCGGCGTCGAGCCTGCCCGAGGCGGCAGCGTCCAGGATGGCCTGGAGGTTTGACCCGCTCCCCGAGACGAGGACCCCGAGCCGAAGGGTCATCCCGCCCACTCCAGCGCGCGTTGGCCCTCTTCGCGTTCTTCGATCACGCCGATCACCCACGCCCTCTCGCCGAGGGCCTCGAGGCGGGCCACGACCTCCTCCACCTCCTGGGGGGGCACGATCACCGCGAACCCGATCCCGCAGTTGAACGTGCGGAAGAGTTCCTCCTCGGGCACGGACCCGAGGTCCTGGAGCAGCCGGAAGAGCATGGGGACCTCCCAGGCCGAGCGATCCACCACGGCCCGGCAGCCCTGGGGCAGCACCCGGGGCAGGTTCTCGGGGAGGCCGCCGCCGGTGATGTGGGCCATGCCCTTCACGGTGAAGTCCCGCAGGAGGTTGAGCGCCGTTCGCACGTAGATGCGGGTGGGGGTGAGGAGCACCTCCCCCAGGGGGCGGCCGAGCTCGGGGAACACGTGGTCCAGGCCGAACCCGTGGCGGTCGAAGAGGATCGTTCGGGCCAGGGAGTACCCGTTGCTGTGAAGCCCCGTGGACCCGAGGCCCACGATCCGGTCCCCCACCGTGATGCCGGACCCGTCGATCATGCGGTCCCGGTCCACGACGCCCACGCAGAACCCGGCGAGGTCGTACTCCCCGTCGGCGTACATCCCCGGAAGTTCGGCCGTCTCCCCGCCCACCAGGCTGCACCGGGCCTCCTGGCACCCCTTGGCGATCCCGCGGATCACGGCCTCGGCCACCCCCTCGTCCAGGCGCCCCATGGCAAAGTAGTCGAGGAAGAACAGGGGCTCGGCCCCCTGGACGACCACATCGTTCGCGCACATGGCCACGAGATCGATGCCCACGGTGTCGTGGACCCCGGTCTGGAACGCGATCTTGAGCTTCGTGCCCACCCCGTCGGTGGAGCTCACGAGCACCGGGTTTTCCAGGGGGAACTCGGCCAGCGACACGGCGGCGCCGAAGCCGCCCACGTGGCCCATCACCTCGGGTCGCAGGGTGGGCTTCACCACCTCCCGGATCCGGTCCACCAAGCGGGACGCCGCGTCGATGTCCACCCCGGCGTCCCGGTAGGTCAGGTTCTCGCTCACGACCTTTCCTCCCTCGCTGCCTCCCCAAAACGGAGCGGCTAGCCTAGCCAAAGGCCCCGGGAGTGTCAATCGCCGCCCCCGGTTGCCCGGCCCTCGTCTCTGCCCGTAGAATGCCGACGTTTCGAGGGCCCCGGGCCCTTCCCAGTCCCCCACGGGAGGTGTGGCGATGGTGCAGATCCTGGTTTCCTACTCGAGCCGATCCGGCAACACCGAAAAGCTCGCCCGGGCCGTCGCCCGGGGCGCCGAGCAGGCCGGGGCGCAGGTGGTGTGCAAGCGGGCCTCCGAGACCACCAAAGAGGACCTGATCGCGGCCGACGGGATCATCCTCGGAAGCCCGGTGTATTTCGGCACGGTGACGGCCGAGATGAAGGACCTGATCGACCGCAGCGTGGGCGCTCGGCGGAAGCTGCGCAACAAGGTGGGCGCCGCCTTCGCCACCGGCGGGCACCACACCGGGGGGAAGGAGACCACGCTCCTGAGCATGATCGTCGCGTTCCTGATCCACGAGATGGTGGTGGTGGGCGACCCCATCGAAACCGGGGGCCACTACGGCGTGGCCTGCCTGGGGGCGCCCGGACCCGACGACGAGCGGGCCGGGGAACTCCTGGGCGCCCGGGTGGCCGACGTGGCCCGGCGGCTCAAGGGGGAGTGACGATCGGCCGAGAAGCGGCCGGTTCGGGGGGGAACGTCCGGATCGTGGCCGTGGGCACCGGCACCTGCGTGCCCCGGATCGACCGGCGGGGCCCGTGCACCCTTTTGGAGGCGCAGGGATACCGGGTGGTCGTGGACCTGGGCCTCGGGGCGCTCCACGGCCTCCTGGCCGCGGGGGTCCGGCACCAGGACGTGGACGCCGCGGTTTTCACCCACCTCCACCCCGACCACACGGCCGAGTTGGTGGCGTTTCTTTTCGCGGCCGGCTACGACGAGACCCCACGCACCCGGGCCCTCACCCTGGTGGGGGGGCCGGGGTTCGGGCGGTTCGTCGAGGCCCTGGGGGGGGCCTACGGCGATTGGCTCGATCCCCGGGGATACCCGCTGGAACTTCGGGAGTGCGCTCCGGGGGACCGGTTCGCGCTCGGGCCCTGGGCGCTCCGGACGGGCCTCGCCCGCCACCACCCCTCGAGCCTGGCGCTTCGCTGGGAGCACGCCGGCCGGTCGGTCGTGATCACCGGCGACACCGGGCCGGACCGGGGCCTCGCCCGGTTCGCCCGCGGCGCCGATCTTCTCGTGGCGGAGGCCAGCTTGCCCGAGGGCGCGGCCTTCGACCGCCACCTGACCGCCCGTCAGGCCGGGGACCTGGCCCGGGAGGCCCGGGCAAGGGCCCTGGTGCTCCACCACCTCTACCCCTCCGCCGACCGGGCCGAGCCCGGCCGCTACGCGGCCGAGGCCTTCCCCGGACCCGTGATCGTGGCCCGGGACGGCATGGTGGTGTGGGAGGGGGACGGGATCGCCGGGGCCACCTGAACCCGGCTCGCAGACCGAGTCGTCCGCCCCCTACCCCGATCCCGGCCCGGCACCGATCTCCGGGTGTTCCCTGCGCAACACGGACTCCAGCGCCTCCACCACCACCGGATCGAACTGGGTTCCGGCCGCTCGCCGCAGTTCGGAAAGCGCCTGGACGGGGGTCATGCCCCCACGGTAGGGCCGGTCGCTCGTCATGGCGTCGTAGGCGTCGGCCACGGCCAGGATCCGTGCCTCCAGGCGGAGGTCCGATCCCCCGATGCCCATCGGATATCCGGTGCCGTCCGGCCGCTCGTGGTGCTGCAGCACCACCTCGGCCACCTCCCGGAGCCAGGACAGGGGCTCCAGGATCTTGGCCCCCGTGAGGGGGTGTTGGCGCACCAGGTCGAGTTCCACGGGGCCGAGCCGCCCGGGTTTCTGCAGCACCTCGTGGCGCAGGGCGATTTTGCCGATGTCGTGGAGCATGGCGGCCTGCTCCAGCACCTCAAAGGCCCGTTCGGGGATCTCGAGCTCCCGGCCCACGGCGAGGGCGAGCCGGGTCACCCGCTGGGAGTGGCCCCGGGTGTAGGCATCCTTGGCCTCAATGGCGTTCACCAGCGACTCGACGATCTCCAGGGTGGCCTTCTGCTGGAGGCGGTGGAGCCGGGCCGCCTCGTGCACGGCGGCCACCTCCCGGGCGAACGGGAGAAGGACGTCCAGGTCCCGGCGGCCGAAGGCCAGTCGCCCCTCCGGGTCGTAGACGAGGAGGAGTGCCTCGGGCCGGTCGGCGTCGGGGGCCTGGACGGGGGCGGCCGCAAGCGACCGGACCGGCCGGCCGGACACCGGGTCCGAAACCGCCTCCCCCGGCCCGGCGTCCACCACCGCTCCCCGGGGGGTCGCGAGATCGGCCAGGGGTAGTTCCGGGCCGAACCGGATCTCGGCCCGGGCCGGGTTCACGCGGCCGAAGGCCCCGGCAAGCCGCCAGGTCCCCGGTGTCGAGGGGCATCGGAGAAGGACGCAGGCGGTGCGGGCCCGCACCGCCTCGGCCCCCCGGCGGGCCGCGGGCGGTTGCAACGCCTCGGGGTAGCCGGCCCGGGGCAGGTGCCGGCCCAGCTCCCCCACGGTGATCATGCCTTACAACGCCTCCTCCAGCAACCCGGTTCCCTCCCGGAACCGGTTTTCCACGTCCAGGTGGACGGCGGCCTGCTCTTTCCATGC
>NZ_BAAHXI010000081.1:0-15208 GCF_054656955.1 Deferrisoma palaeochoriense | reverse complement strand
TGTGGAACGGAACCGTCGTCACCCGCCCGTCCGAATGGCGGAACTGCTTGTGGGAGCCTCGCTGGCGGACCTCCACAAACCCCAGTCTTCGTAGGATGGCGACGACCTCCAACGGGGATAGGACGGGCAACTGGCCCATGGGTGCCGATCAGGCCACGACGACGTTCTGGGTGCCGACGAACTCGGCCTCCAGCTTGGGCTCGCCGTCCTCCAACAGCATTTCAATCACTTCCTGAAGATTGCGTGCCAACTCGTCGAGGGTTTCGCCCTGGGAATGGGCGCCCGGGAACCCCGGGACGTAGCCCACGTAAAGCCCCGTCTCCTTGCACCGCTCGACGACCGCCGTAAAGCGCCTCATATGCCGCCCTCCTCGCCGCCGTGGACGGCCTCTTTCGTAGCAACGTGTGCGTTGCCCGTCAAGCCGCACGCATTCCCCTCACCGCTCGTACCGGATCTCGTAGCGGAACCCCTTGGGGTCGAGCCAGTCCAGGGGGTTTCCGTCCACCTCGGCGTAGGGGTACATGAGGAAGTTCACCGGCCCGGCCTTCTGGGGAGGATTCAGGGTCAGGTCCCGGCCCACGGCGAGCTTGACCCGGTAGGGGTCGGCCCCGGCCCAGTAGAACTCCATCAGGTCGGCCGGCACCGGGTCGGTGCGGCCGAGGCCCCGCTTCAGCATCATCTTTCGCACGTCGGCCGGGTCCACGAGCACCCAGCCATACCCGGGCAGGTAGAACTCCGCCCAGCAGTGCTGCCAGGTGGTCACCTCCTGGCCGTCCTCCTTGCCGAGCCGGATCCCCAGCACGTGCCGGGCCGGCACCCCGGCGGCCCGGGCCAGGGCCACGAACACCGACGAGATGTCCCCGCATTTGCCGCCCGGGTCCTCGGCGAGGAGGCGGCACACGTCCCCGGCGCCGCACCCGCGGGTCTCGGGGTTCCGGTAGGTGTTGCGGCACACCCACTCGTACACGGCCCGGGCCTTCTCGAGCACCGTCGTCTTGCCGGCCACGATCTTCCGGGCCGTCTCCTCCACGATGCCGCCGGTGGAAACCAGCGTCGAGGGCCGGAGCCAGAGCTCGAAATCCTTCGGATTCCAGGGGGCGTCGGGGGCGTCCGCCGCGGGGAGATCCTTCTGGCGCACGGCCGTTCGCTCGACCCGGAACGAGAACCCCAGGCGCCGGCTCTTCGCCCCCGCCGGCCAAACGGCGTGGAGCATGGGGGTGGAGTAGGTCCGGTCGGTCACCACCTCGGCGTTGGCGTAGTCGCCCTCGATCCGGACGTCGGTCACCCACTGCCGGGCGTCCGACACCGGGTAGGGCACCCAGAGGTGGGTCTCCCCGGCCGGCTGGGCCGAGAGGTCGAAGCTCCACACCAGGCGGCCCGCGGCCGTCCCGGGCGCCTCGCCCGCCCCGGCCCAGGCTGCCCCGAGGCCCACCATCACCGCCGCCAAAACCGCCCCCCGGAACCCGCGCCTGCCCATGCTCGTCCCTCCGCGCAATGAGATTCGGTCTGCGTCCACCGTGCACGGAAAGGACTAGCATCCGGGGGCGGGCGAACACCAATCGGTTCTTCCGACGGGGGAAGGCGAAACCATGGGGAGAGGGAATGGGGGTGGAACTCGGGGGGTGTCAGGGCCCGTCGGCCGACTCGCGCCAGCGGCCCAGGAGGGTCTCGACCAGGGTTTCCAGGGCCTCGGCCCGGGTCCGGCCTTCGGCCGGCCCCAGGGATCCCGCCCCCTGGAACACGGTCCGGCCGTCGGCCGTGCGCACGCACCTGAGCCGCACGCCCACCCGCACCACCACGGACTCCTCGGGAGGAAGATCCACCCAGGCCCCGCCCGGGACCGGCGCGAGCACCCGGGGACGGGACCGCTCGGTTCGCTCCCAGTCCGTGAGGGCCGCATCGCAGGCGAGGTCCGCCGAGGCGGAGCGGCCGAGAGCCGGGAGATCCCCGGGCGCCCCGGGCCGGCTCAGGGCCACCGGCCGAAACCCGCTCGCTACGAACGCCCTTCGAACCGCCGGCTCGGCCTCGGCCCCTGTCCCCTTCCGCCCGGGTGCGTCGGCAACCGATGCGAGGGCCACCGAGGCCCTGCGGGGGAACGGCCCGTAGGCGTAGACCGACACCCGGGGCGTTTCGGCCGGGGGCCGGGCGGCCACGGCCGCGTGCGCGGTCCCGACCCCGGCGGCCACGAGGGCCGCCGTCCCGAGCGCCGCGAGCCGGCGCTCCCGACCGGAGCTAGGGTGCGGCGCCACCGGGCCTCAGTAGGAGCTCAACTCGGTCGCGGCGCCGGTGCCGTGGGCCCGCAGCCGGCTCTCCCAGGCCACGGCGCCCCCCTCCTCCACCAGTTGCATCTGGACCACCTTTCCCGGCACCGCGTCCACCCGCCACAGCCGCACCGCGTCGCCCGAGCCCATGGCGGCGAACTCCAGGAGATCGGCCCGGAACGTGCCGGCCGGCACCGTGACCGAGACGCTCCGCTGCTTCACCGACCCCTCGATCGACTCCGGGGTGAGCTCCACCGGCTCGTGGTACCACCCCTCGGCCACCGGCACCTCCTTCGGCTCGCCGCTGCCCACCTTCTGGCGCATCCGCCGCAGGCTCCCCCGGTCGGGGCTGAACAGCACCTCCAGCACGAGGTCCTCCTCGGGGTTCTCCCCGGTGAGCTTGATCTGCCACCACTCCTGGCCGTTGGGAAGCCGGGTCAGGAACGCCTTTCGCAGGACCAGGGGCTCCTCATCGCCGCCGTAGCGCATCTCCCACTCGGTCCACTGGCCGGGCGCGTGCGCCCCCAGGTCCATGCTGTACCCGTAGGCCGCGAACATCGACTGGAACAGCACCGGGTAGAGCTGGGCGCCCATGAGGCCCCCGAAAAACCCGCCCCCGCCCCCCACCACGATGCCGGCCCCGACCTCCACGGGTTTCCCCAGCCGGGCCACCAGGGTCTTGCCCCGGTTCATCGGCATGCTCACGGATAGCGTCGTCGGCGCCCGGCCCTCGGCGGCCACCGTGATCGTGTGGACGCCGAGGGTGCCGAATTTGAGGGTGGCGAGGCCCTCAGCGTCGGTGACGGTCTGCTGGCCGTCGGAGGCCTCCACCCGGGCCCCGGCGAGGGGCCGGTCGGCCTCGTCCACCGCCTTCACCGTCACGGAGAGAAACGGGATCTTGAGCAGCGTGTCCGTGGTGCCCCCGCACCCCGCCACGGCCACCACGCAGAGAACCCAGAGCCCCACCACCCACCCCACGGGAACATCGCGGCGAGCCATGTTGCGACCTCCTCTTCCGGCGGGAGTCCCATGGGCCCTCTGTACCGCGCCGCGCCGCCTTGTCAAGCCGGCTTGCAGGGCCCGCCCCACCCCCCCTACCCCTCCCCGACCGGTCCCAGGCACGCCACGAGGCGCTCCAGGCGGGCGGGCGGGATGGGGTCGGTGAAGACGCCCTGGCCCGGGCGGGCGGGGTCGAGGCCCCGGAGGAACACGTAGTGCACGCCGCCGAGGTGGCGGGCCGGGTCGTAGCCCGGGAGCCGGGCCCGGAGGTGCAGGTGCAGGGCCACCGCGTAGAGGTGGTACTGGAGCACATAGTGGTCCCGGGCCATGGCCGCGGTCAGGGCGTCGGGGCCGTAGTCGGCGGGCCGGGGGCCCAGGTGGTTCGTCTTCCAGTCCACCAGGTGGTAGCGCTCCCCCACCCGCACCACGAGGTCCATGACGCCCCGGAGGAACCCCCGCACCGGGGAGAACTGGAGCCGGCCCAGGGCCGCCTCGAGGGCCGGGCCGAAGCGCTCGGCGAGATCCGGGGTCCCGAGGGCCCGGGCGAGATCCCGGGCCGTCAGCGCCGCGTCGCGGCCCGGCCGCAGGGGAAACGTGAACGCCACCTCGTGGAGCCGGTCGTGGGGCGGCACCTGGCGAAACGGCACCCCGTCGAAGGCGAGCTCCCCCACCCGATCGAGCACCCGGGCCACGGCCGGGGCCCACTCGGGCCCAAACCCGTGGGCCCGGAGGAGCCGGGCGGCGAAGACCTGGCGCTCGGCCGGGGAGGCACCGGCCTCGTCCCAGCGCTCCAGCATCTCGTGGAGGCAGAGCCCCGTGCGGGCGCCCCGGGGGAACCCCAGGAACTCCCCGTCACCCTCCCCCTCGGGCTCCTCGGCCGGCTCGGCCCAGTCGTAATCGGCCTCCTCGGCCTCGGCCCCGGAGGCCAGAGCGGTGAAGCTCGTGACCCGCCAGTCGGCCCGGATCGTGCCCCCGAACTCCAGGGCCCGGAGCTCCTCGGGTGCCGCGGCCTCGGGCCGGAGCCGGGGCGGATCGGCGAACCCGGGCTCCTCCACGGCGGCGCCGGGCCCCTCCACCCGGCCCAGGGCCGCCCGAAGCTCGGCGTCGTCGGGCTTGCGCTCGGCCAGACGCCCCACCGGGTCGTCGCCCTCGGCCCCGCCCAGCAAGAGGTATCCCGGCGGGGTCCGGCCGACGTCCCGGAACCCGCCCCAGGCGAAAACCACCCGGTTCTTGGCCCGGGTCAGGGCCACGTAGAAGAGCCGCAGCTCCTCGGAGAGGCCCTCGGCCCGGGCCCGGGGGAGGTTCGCCTCGATCTCGGTCGGATCGAAGGTCAGCACCATCGCGCCGTCGTCGGCGTGATAGAGAAGCCCGCGCTCCCCGTCGATGTCGGGGGTGGCGAGCGACGCAAAGGGCACCAGGACCACCGGGAACTCCAGGCCCTTCGACCGGTGCACCGTGAGGATCTTCACGGCCCGCTCGTCGCTTTCGAGCCGCAGTTCGTGGGCCTCGTCATTTGCCCCCCGCCCGCCCAGCCGGTCCTCGAGCCAGCGCACGAGGCCGGCCGGCCCGGCTCCGCCCTGGCGGGCGGCGGCGTCGAGCACCTCGCCCAAGTGCACCACGTTCGTAACCCGGCGCTCGCCGTCGGCGAACCGAAGGAGGTGCTCCCGCACCCGGGCCCGGCCCAGGAGGTCCCGGTAGGCCGCCAGGAACCCCCGGTCGTGCCACAGGCCGTGCCACTCCCGGAACCGCTCGAGCCACCCGGCCCAGGCGGCCTCGTCCTCCAGAACCCGGTGGAGCCCCGCCGCGTCGAACCCGAACCAGTCCAGGGCCAGGGCCGCACGCACGAGCCCCTCGTTCCCCCCCTCGGCCAGGGCCCGCACCACGGTCAACGCCTCGGCGGCCTCCCGGGTCTCGAACAGGCTCCGGGTGGTATAGAGAACCCCCGGCACCCCGGCCCGCCGGAGGGCCTCCTGCACGGCCTCGGCCTGGCGGTTCGACCGCACCAGGATCGCGAGGTCGCCGGCCCCGAGATCCCGATCGCCGATCTTGGCCCGGCCGGAGCGGCCGAGGTCCAGGAGCCGCACCACCTCGGCGGCCACGGCCCGGGGCAGGTGTTCTTCGGCCCAGCCCTTATTGATGACGCCGCCCCGGCCCGTGCGCTCCTCGGTGCGGGGCACGAACCAGACCCGCAGCGCGGGCTCGGCCCGGCCGTCCAGGGTGAGCCGGGGCTTTTCCCGGGGGGCGGGCCGAACCTCGGGAAACCCGATGTCGGGCAGCAGAAACGGCCGGTCCACGGCGAACACCCGGCCCACGGCCTCGAGGAACTCGGGCTCGGAGCGCCAGTTGAACCCCAGGGTGTGGCGGTTCTCGGCCTCGCGGGCCGCCCGGAGGTAGGCGAACACGTCCGCCCCCCGGAACCCGTAGATGGCCTGCTTCGGGTCGCCGATCAGGTACAGGGTGCCGCCGCCGAACACCCGGGAGAAGATCTCGTACTGGAGCGGATCGGTGTCCTGGAACTCGTCGATCAGGGCCGCCCCGTAGCGCTCCCGTAGCGCGGCCGCGAGCGCCTCGCCCCCCGGCCCGTTAAGGCCCCGGTGGACCCGCACGAGGAGATCCGAGAAGAAGAGGACATCGTTTCGCACCTTCTCCCGGTCGAGGGTCTCGAGCACCGCGGCCAGGGCCCCGGGCAGAAACGCGCGGCGGAACCGGGCGATCCCGTCGGCCAGGGCGCCCGCGGCGGCGAGCGCCGGGTGGGCCGGGGGCTCGGCCCCGGGCTTGGTGCCCTCGGCGAGCTTCCCCGGCGAAAGCTGGTCCAGGGCCCCCAGGAACCCGGCCCCGAACGTCCCGGACCCGACCGCCCGGGTGAGCTCGTCGCACACGGCCCCGAGGAACTCGGGCCGCCACTCCTTCCTCCTTCGGTTCAGGGCGGGGGAGGTGGCGAGGAACTCCCGGACCTCCTCGGCCCGGGCCCTCCAGGCCTCCTCGAACGCCTCCAGCGCCTCCCCCACCGACCGGATCAGGGTCGCGAGGTCACCCGGGGTGACCCGGGGCCGGAGCTCCAAGGCCGGGTGGGCGAGGAGCGGGGTCAAGGTCCGCCGGAGCTCGGAAGGCCCCAGGCCCTTCCGGGCGAGGTCCGCGGCCAGGATCGGGGGGGCCGAGACGGCGAAGCGCCTCCACACGTCCCGCACGGCCTCGGCCACCACGGCCTCAGGGTCGGGCACCACCTCCGGGTCCAGCGGCCCAGCGCTCTCGAACCCCAGGTCCTGGAGCACCCGCTGGCAGAACCCGTGGATCGTGTGGATCGGAGCCCGGTCGAACTCGGCCAGGGCCAGGGTCAGGTCGTCCCGGGCCCGGGCCGGGTCCGGCACGGCCTGGAGGAGGTGCCGGAGCAGGTCGTCGCCGCCGGCATCCCCGGTCTCGAAGGCCCGCAGCGCCCCGGCCAGCCGGTCCCGGATCCGGCCCCGCAGCTCCTCGGTGGCCGCCACCGTGAAGGTGACCACCAAGATCCGGTCCACGGGGAGGTGCCGCTCCACCACGAGCCGGAGCACCAGGCCGGCGAGCGCGTAGGTCTTGCCCGTGCCGGCGCTGGCCTCGATGAGATGGGTGCCGGTGAGGCTCTCCGGCGCGGTGAGATCGAAGCGCCCGGGGGTCATCACAGCTCCTCCGCCACGGCGAACGTGGGCCCGAACACCGCCTCGGCCGTCTCCGCGAAACCCGGCACGAAGGGCCCCCCGTCGCCGAAGCAGTGGAGAAGCGCCGGGTCCCGGCACTCCCCCGGGGCGAACTCCGACCCGATCCAAGCCGACCGGGCCCTGGCGAGGGCCTCGCGCTCCCCCTTCCCCTTGCCATACCGGGTCTCCCCGTAGCCCCAGGAGGTCTCGGGGGCAAACGGGAGCGGCTGGCGAAGCCCCCGTTCGTAGAGTTCCAGGAGACCGGCCAGGAGTCCCAAGGGGTCGTCCACCGCGCCGAAGGCCCAGCCCTTGGCGTCCTTGCCCACCACCCGGGTTACGGGGTCCACCCCCGGGGGGGCGAGGGCGCACAGGGCCAGGTGTCCCACCCAGGCCCGCACCCGGTCCTTGCCCTTGGGCGCGGCCGGCCGAAACAGCACGAGCCCGCCGGGTCGCACGCCCCCGAGGGCCACCCGCAGCCGGAAGCGGCCCAGCTCGAGCTCCCGGGGTTCCACCTCCACCGGCGGCTCGGCCGCGAAGGCCCCGGCCGCCTCCCAGACCCCCCGGGCCAGGCCCTCCGCGTCGGAAAACGCCACCGCACCGGCCTCCCCCGGGGGCAGCCGGCCCTGGGCCCGGGCGAACTCCAGGGCCCCGTCCACCGCTTCGCCCGCGGCCAGGAGGTCAAGGATCTCCTCGGCCAGGCCGTAGCGGGACAGGGCATCGGGCTCCAGGGGTTCGGCCTCCTCGATCCCCTCGGCCGGCCCCTCGAGCCGCACCCCCAACCGGACCCGCAGGAAGTAGGCGGCCGGGTTCCGGAAGAACCGCTCCAGGTCCTGGAGGGTGAGGGTCCGCAGTTCCTCCGGGGGCTCGGGGAGCGGCCGGGGGGCCCACGGGCCCCGCTCCTCCCGCTCGGCCGCCGCGGCGAGCCGCCGGGCCGTGTCGGCGTCGGCCCGGGAGTAGCTTCCTGGGTCCGCCCCGGGCCGGAAGTAGGCCGGGCTGAAGGGGTGGAGCCGGTGGCGCACCCGCACCCGCTCTGAGGGCGGCGGGGTGTCCTCGGGCACGGCGAAGGTCCGGTCCAGGGCGTCGAGGAACTCGCTCACCAGCACCGAGGGGGGGATCTCGGCGTTGTCCCGGGCGCTCTGGCCCGTGTAGCTGAGGTACAGGTGCTCCCGGGCCGAGAGGAGCGCCTCCAGGAAGAGGTACCGGTCCTCGTGCCGGAGCGACCGGTCGCCCCGCCGGGGCTCCCGGGCGATGCCGTCGAACCCCGGCGGCCGGTCGGTGCGGGGGAAGGCCCCGTCGTTGAGGCCCACGAGGCAGACCACCCGAAACGGCACGCTTCGCATGGGCAGAAGGGCGCACACCGTGACCCCGCCCGACAGGAACCCGCCCTCGGCCCGGACCCGGCCCAGGGCCGAGGCCAGGTGCTCGGCCACTGCCTCGAAGGCCACCTCGGGCCCGTCGCCGGCGTCGGCGAGCCGGGCCAGGGCCCGGCGGAGCTCCCCGGCCTCCCGCTCCTCGGCCCCCTCCGCCCGGAAAAACCGGTCGAACCACGCCGCCAGGTCCGCGGCCCAGGCCGGCGGCGGGCGGGGCCGGCCGAGGTCGTCGGCCAGGGCAAAGAGCGCCCGGCAAAACCGCACGAGCCCCTCCAGGGCCGCGGCGTCCCCGCCGCCCTCCACGTCGGGGAACGGGTGGACCCCCCGCCAGAGCTCCCGCCCCGGGGCCATGGCCCGGCCGAGCACCAACCGGTCGAGCCCGAACCGCCAGGAATGCTCCCCGTAGGTCCCGAGGCCCAGGGCCTCGCGGTGGGCGGCGTCGCGGCCCCACCGGACGCCGGCCTCGGCCACCCAGGTGCGCACCCGCTCCACGGCCTCGCCGTCCCACCCGAACCGCCGCCGGATCCCCTGCCACTCCAGGAGGTCCAGAACCTCGGGGGCCCGGAGCCGGCCCCGGGCCACCTCCAGAAGCCGCAGGAACCCGGCCGCCGGCCCGCCCCCGGCCGGGCCGGCCCGGTCCGACAGGGTGTGGGGGATCGTGGGCTCTTCGTCCCCGCCCCGGAACACGGCTGAGAGGAGGGGGCCGTAGGTTTCGAGGTCGGGGGTCATGACCACCACGTCCTCGGGGCGCAGATCGGGCCGGGCCTCGAACAGGGCCAGGAGGTGGTCCCGCAGGGCCTCGGCCTCCCGCAGGGGGCCGTGGCACGAGGCCACCCGGATCGAGTCGTCCCCCGGCCAGGGGAGGCGGTCCCCCGGTTCCCGGTCGACGAGGTCGAGCACGTCGGCCTGGAGCCGGCCCAGGGCGGTGGAGGCGTCGGGGGGCTCGTACCGGTCGTCCTCCACCGGCTCGGCCCGGTCCCACAGGAGCTCCAGGAACTCCCGGCCGGCCCGGCCCAGGGTGGCCAGGAGCCGATTTCCCACCGTGAGGTACTCGCGCACCTCCGGGGCGTTCCGGGCCCTTCGGGCCCTCTCGGCCGGGGACACGATGTCGGCCCACCACTCCCGGCAGGGGTCGAGCACGAACACCGCGACGGGCCGGTACCGGGCCACGGCGGCCAGGACCTCCACGTAGAAGGGGGGAAGCGCCGACAGCCCGAACACCACCACCCGGTGGGGCAGCCGCTCGGCGGTGTCGCCGTCGAGGGCGGCCAGGAACCGCGCCCTCCGGCGGGCCCGGTGGTCGCCGCCGATCCGTTCCACCAGCGCCCGCCAGGCCTCGGCCTGCCACCCGAGCCCCTCGGGGCCGGCATCGCCGGCCTCCCAGGCGAGCACCCAGTCGGGCCGGTACACGGTGTAGCGGTCGTAGAGGTCGGCGAGCCGGGAGGCGAACCGGTAGGTGCGGCCGGGCCGGTCCTCGGCCTCGAGGAACCGGCGCACCGGCCCGAAGGAAGGCCGTTCGAGGAGGTCGGGGAGCACCTCGAGCACCCGCCACACGAGAAGGTCCGGGTCCCAGGGCCGCCGGGGGTCGGCCGGGCCCAGGACGGAATCGAACCACTCGTCCACGGCCGCGGCCGGAAACGGGAACCGGGCGTTCATCCACACCCCGAACCGCTCGGCCAGCCGCTGGGAGAGCCAGCGCTCGAGCCCCCGGTTCTGGACCACGACCACCTCGGCGGCCAGGGGATCGGGCAGGGGCTCGGCCAGGAGCTCCGCCAGGGCCTCCACGAGCCGCTCCATCCGGTTCGAGCGCACGAGCCGCAGCCCCGGGTTCATTCCCGCCACTCCTCCTGCACCAGGGCCCCGGGGCGCAGGTACCCGTCCTGGGCCGCCTGCCGCAGGATCCGCCGGGCATCCTCGGCCCGGTCGGCCGGCACCTCGATGCGCTTTTCCCCCAGCGGCCCGATGGACACGGGGTACGGGGTGACCCCCATGTCCCGCACCCGCACCGCGAGGCCGGCCGAGGCGAGAAGCTCCGTGACCGCCGAGGCCTCCACCGCATCCAAGGCCACGTACACCTCGGCCCAGCTCACGGCTTGAGGTCCGTCGGGGAGTGTGCTACCAAGGCTCCGGCCGCCCGCGGGGCGGCGGGATCCGCATCCGGGAGGAGTGCCATGACGACGCGTCGCGGTTTCATCTGGCTCCTTTGCCTTCTAGCCCTGCCGCTTCTCACCGCCATGGGCGGCGGGGGCGCCGGGCCGGTTTCCGACACGATCCCCCGGCCCAAGGAAAACCACCGGGCCGAGCTGGTGGACCGCCAAGGGGTGGTGACCCGGGTGGAGCTCCTGGCCTGCAACGGGAAGACGTTTCTCCCCCTGGAGCGGGGCGAGGGCACCCTGATGGTGCCGTTTGCCAAGATCCGAAAGGTGACCCTGGGGGAGGAGAACGGCTCCCGGCTCGCGGCCCGGGTGGAGGTGGAGGGCGCCGACGCCCTGGAGGGTCGGCTCGCCCGGACGCTGCTGTTCACCGGGGTCACCGACTACGGCAACTACCGCATCGAGGCCCGGGGCCTGGCGGAGATCCGGATGGTCCGATAAAGGCCGGGAAGCTGGGAGGCTAGGAGGCTGGGAAGCCCGGAACCCCATTCCTCCCCAGCTTTGCGGACCGATCCGGGCCGCGGGAGCGGCTTCCCCCTCGGCGGCGCCCGGGGGAGTGACTGCCCTCCGGCCCCTGCCTTCTGTCCCCCGCTTACGGGAACAGCGCCTCCCGGGGCAGCCCCAGGGTCTCGTCCCACCCCATCATGCGGTTTAGGTTCTGCACGGCCTGGCCGCTCGCCCCCTTCACCAGGTTGTCGATCACGCTCACGATCACGAGCCGCCCCGCGCCGTGGTCGGCCACGGCCATGGCGCAGGCGTTCGTGCCCCGCACATCGGCCGTGCTGGGCCACCGGCCCTCGTCCAGGACCCGCACGAACGGCGCCCCCCGGTAGAACGCCCGCCACACCTCCCGCACCCGGGCCGCGTCGGCCCCGTCGGCCGGCAGGGCGTAGATCGTCGAAAGGATGCCCCGATCCATGGGCACGAGGTGGGGAGTGAACACCACCGGCACCTCGCACCCGGCCGCGAGCTCGAGCTCCTTTCGGATCTCGGGCTCGTGGCGGTGGGCGGCCACCTTGTAGGCCTTGAACCCCTCGTTCACCTCGCAGAACAGGCTCCCCTGGCTCGGCTCGCGGCCCGCCCCGCTCACCCCCGACTTGGAATCGGCTACGATGCCCTCGGGCCGGATGACGCCCTCGAGAAGAAGCGGCACCAGGGGCAGGAGCACGCTGGTGGGGTAGCACCCGGGATTGCCCACGAGCCGCGCCCGCTCCACGGCGGCGCCGTGGACCTCGGTGAGCCCGTACACGGCCTCGGCCAGGAGCTCGGGGCAGGCGTGGGGGCCGTAGTGGGCCTCGTACAGGGTGGGGTCAGCGAACCGGAAGTCGGCCGAGAGGTCGATGACCTTCAGGCCGGCCTCCAGGAGGGCCTTGACCACCGGCATGCTCGCCTTGTGGGGGAGCGCCGTGAACCACACCTCGGCCCGATCGAAGAGGTCGGGCTCCTCGTGGGAGACGAAGGTGAGGTCCAGGTGGCCCAGGCTGGGGAAGCAGTCCCCCAGGGGCCGGCCCGCATACTTGCGCGACGTGATCGCGGTGATCCGGACCTCGGGGTGGCGACACAGGAGCCGCACGAGCTCGGCCCCGGTGTACCCGCTTGCGCCGATGATGCCGACGTCGGTCATGGCACTCCTCGGAAGACTGCGGTCTACGGTCTGCGGTTACCCGGAGGGGTTCTCCCGGGCGCACGGCTCCAGCAGCGCCCGGGCGGCCGCGAGCAGCGCCGCCGTGCCCACGGGCAGGCAGCCCTCGTCCAGGTCGAACCGGGGGCTGTGGAGGGGCTCGGCCCGGGAGGGGTCGGCCGCCGCCCCGAGCTGGAGGTAGCACCCCGGCACCCGCTCCAGCACGAACCCCATGTCCTCGGCCCCCATGGTGCGCTGGGCCGGCCGCACGGCCTCCTCGCCCAGAAGCGCCACAAGGGCCTCCCGGACCCGCCCGGTGGCGGCCGGGTCGTTGCGGGTGACCGGATACCCCTCGCCCCGCTCCACCTCGAACCCGCCGCCGTGGGCCGCGGCCACGCCCCGGCCGACCCGCTCCACGCCGGCAAGAAGCTTCTCCCGCACGGCCGGGTCGAAGGCCCGCACGGTGGCCAGGAGCTCCGCCTCGTCGGGCACGATGTTCTCGGCCGTGCCGGCCCGGATCGCCCCCACGGTGAGCACGGCCGGTTCCAGGGGGTCGATGCCCCGGCTCACCAGGGTCTGGAGGCCGAGCACGGCCTCGGCCGCCATGACGACCGGGTCCACGGTAAGGTGGGGCAGGGCCCCGTGGCCGCCCCGGCCCCGGAACACTAGCCGGATCCGGTCCATGCTGGCCATCACGGGCCCGGGGGAGACGCCGACCGTGCCCGTGGGGAGCCCGGGCCAGACGTGGAGGGCCAGGGCCCCGTCCGCGGGGTGGCGGTCCAGGAGCCCCTCCTCGAGCATCCGGCGGCCCCCGCCGCCCCCCTCCTCCGCGGGCTGGAACACGAGCACCGCCCGGCCCGGGAGCTCCACCTCGCCCGAGGCGAGACAGTCGGCCGCGGCGAGGAGCATGGCCGCGTGGGCGTCGTGGCCGCAGGCGTGCATGAGGCCCGGGTGCTCCGAGGCGAAGGGAAGCCCCGTGGCCTCCTCAATCCGCAGGGCGTCGAGATCGGCCCGCAGGAGCACGGCCCGGGCCCCCTCGCCCCAGACCGCCACGCCCCCGGTGCCCCCGGGGAACCGCTCGAACGGAAGGCCCCGGTCCCGCAGGAACGCCTCGACGAACCCCGTGGTCCTCTCCTCCCGATATCCGGGCTCCGGGATACGGTGGAGGGCCCGCCGAAGCTCCACCAGGAGGCCGGCCCGGGCCGCGGCGGCCCGCCCCACGTCGCCGAGAAGCGGGATCGGGTTCATGCGTGGGGCGTGCGCAGGAACACCATCTCGGTGACCCGGAGGATTTCCAGGTCGTCCTGCTTCACCTCCACCACCACCCGGGCGATCCGGCCCTGGGTGTCCACCACGTGGGCCGAGGCCACGGTGTCCCGGGAGGGATCGGCGCCCTTCACGAAATGAATCTCGCAGTTCAGGGGGAGCCCCACGAACCCCAGGGTGTTGGCCGCGGCCGCCATGACCTGCTCGGCCAGGGCGAACAGGGCTCCGGTGTGGGCGAACCCGAGGAAGTTGGGGAGGAGGTCCCCCGCCGGTAGCCGGGCCCGGGCCCGGCCGGGCTCCAGGCTCTCGTAGGCGATGCCCAAGGCCTGGGCCAGGGGGGAACCCTCCAGGGCCGTGCGCAGGGCGTCGAGGTCCTCGGCGGCGATCGCCTCGAGCACGGGTTCGGGGAACGCGAGTTTCGCGGTCATGCCCACCTCCTTCGGCCGGGGTCGGAAACGAAACGAGGCCCCATGATGCCCCGGCCGGTCGGCGGCCGCAAGATCTGGCTCCGCACTCCGCCCTCAGGCGCCGGGGGGATCCCCCGCCGCGGCCGCGATCCGTTCGAGTTCCGCAACCAGCGGCCCCGGGTCGGCCACTCGCAGTTCGATGGCGAGGGCCAGGGTCGGGGCGTCGCAGGGGATCGGCCCCCCGAGCCGCACCCCGTCCTTTTCGGTGGTTACCAGGGCCTCGGCGTTCACGAGCTTCGCCCAGCGGGCGAGCTGCTCCCTGTCACCGTCGGTGTAGGCGTGATGGTCGGGGAACGGCACGGCCTCCACCACCCGAAGGCCCAGGGCCTCCAGGTCCCGGAAAAACGCCTCGGGCTTTCCGATGCCGGCGAAGGCGAGCACCTTCTTCCCCCGGAGGGCCTCGAGGGGGAGGGGTTCGCCGCCGCCAAGGGGCACCCAGGAGGCCGGCTCGTGGGCGGTGGCGAGCACCGGGGCCTCGGGGGCGTACCGGGACACGAGGGCCCGGGCCCGCTCGATCCGGTCCGGGGGTACCCCTTTGGTCCGCGTGAGGAGCACCACGTCGGCGTCGGCCAGGGCCCGGGGCGGCTCCCGCAGGAGCCCCCGGGGGAGGCACCAGCCGTTCCCGAAGGGGTTTTGGACGTCCACCGTGACGAGGTCGAGGTGGCGCCGGAGCCGAAGGTGCTGAAACCCGTCGTCCAACACGAGCACCCGGGCCCCCAGCTCCACGGCCTTTCGGGCGGTGAGCCGCCGGTCGGGGCCCACGACCACCGGCACCCCCGGGAGCCGCCGGGCCAGGAGCACCGGCTCGTCCCCGGCCTCCCGCCAGCCGGCCACCCGGCCCCGGCCGTCGGACACCACGGTCACCGGCCCCGCGGCCTCGCCCCCGTACCCGCGGCTCAGGACCGCAGGCCGGATCCCGCGTTCCAGGAACCACCGGCACACCCACTCCACGCAGGGGGTTTTGCCCGTGCCCCCGACGGCCACGTTCCCGACCGAGACCACCGGGACGCCGGGGTCGGCCGACGGCAGGACACCCCGGCGGTACCCCCACCGCCGGGCCGCCTGGACCTGGGCGTAGAACCACCCGGCCACGGCCAGGGGCGCCAGAAGGAGTTTGGAGCCCAAACCCAGGGCGGGTCGGGAGAGGATATCTTTGATCCAGAAGTAGAGGGACACGGTGGTTGTTCCGCTGGAAAGCTAGAAAGCTGGGAGGCCGGGAGGCCTCGGTTTCGCCATCGCCGATCGCGGCGCCCCCTCTCCGGGAGGGGTCGCCGGCCGCACCGCGCCGGGGTACCGACACCAACGGAAGCCTTGTCAGGTTCCCGTCGTTGCTACGGAAACCCGCGGGTGGGGGGCTGGTGGAGAACCGGGTGCGGCCCCTTACCTCGCCGCGCCATCAC
>NZ_BAAHXI010000080.1:0-15249 GCF_054656955.1 Deferrisoma palaeochoriense | reverse complement strand
TAGCAACGCCGTGGATCTGACAATACTTTCGTTGGTCTTAGTATTAACCCGACGTCTATAAAGTCGCGCACGTGGTCGCCGGGACGTGGGGTCTGCCGGCTCGGCACCGGAGTGGGTTTCGAACATACACCGAAGCCCGCTCCGCGCAAACCGTTCCGTTCCCGTCGTCCCGCACCCCGATTTGACATCCCGCCCCGCCGCTTGGTAGGGTCCCGGGCATCGGCGCAAACCCGTTTTGGCGTGGACCGGGTGAAGGGGATTCGCACGCCGCGTACCGGTTTTCCCCGCCGCGGGCTCCGCGGGGCCGAACGACCGCCGCCCCAGGGTGACCGCGATCCTGTTGCCTGCAACGCCCGGCTCGCCCGAATCCTTGCCGGATTCGGAGGCCCGTCGCAATGAACCACCTGCTCCCTCTCTTCGTTCCGGCACGAGCCTGGAACGACCGGCAGGGGAGAGGTGCGTCCGCGTTCCTACCCACCAGGAGGTCCCCATGAAACGAACCGTCCATCCCGCCGTTCCGGAACTGCGACACCAACTCGAAAGCGGCCGGATCTCCCGCCGGGAGTTCCTGCGCTACGCCGCCCTGTTGGGAGTGTCGGCCACAGCCGCCGCCCGCATGGCCGGCCTGGCGCCCCGGCCCGCCTGGGCCGGCCCGGTCCGCCGGGGCGGGGTGCTCCGGATCGGCATGCGGATCCAGAAGGCGACCGACCCCGCCCAGTTCTCCTGGCTCGAACCGCCCAACGTGCTCCGCAACGTGGCGGAGTACCTGACCCTCACCGACAAGGACAACATCACCCACCCCTACCTCCTGGAGAAGTGGGAGGCCAGCGAGGATCTCAAAACCTGGACCCTCACCCTGCGCAAGGGCATCCGCTTCAACAACGGCGACCCCCTCACGGCCGACGACGTCGTGTTCTCGATGAAGCGCTGGCTCGACAAGGACGTGGGCTCCTCGATGCTCGGGCTCATGGGCGGGTACCTCGACCCCACCGGGATCGAGAAGGTCAATGACCACGTGATCCGGCTCCACCTGAAGCGCCCCGAGATCGCCGTGCCGGAGCACCTGTTCCACTACCCGGCCATGATCCTCAACCACCGCACCTTCGAGGGCGACTTCCTGCGCATGCCCCACGGCACCGGTCCGTACGTGGTCGAGTACTACAAGGAGGGCGAGGGCGCCCGGCTCAAGGCCCGGCCCGACTACTGGGTCAAAGGCGCCGACGGCAAACCCCTGCCCTACCTCGACGCCATGGAGTTCGTGGACCTGGGCGGGGAGGTGTCGGCCCGGATCTCGGCGATCCAGTCCGGGGACGTGGACATCATCGACGTGGCCACGAGCGGGGCGGTGGAGGCGTTCCAGGCCCTGCGCAACCACCCGGAGATCGAGATCAAACCCGTGTCCACGGCCCAGGTGCGGGTGCTGCGGATGCGGGTGGACCAGAAGCCCTGGGACGACAACCGGGTGCGCATGGCCATGAAGCTCTGCCAGCACCGGGAGAAGATCCTCGGCCTCGCCTACTTCAACGAGGGAGTCCTGGGCCAGGACTTCCACGTGTACCCCAAGCACCCGGAGTACTGCGAGAAGCCGGTGCCCAAGTACGACCCGGAGCGGGCCCGGCAACTGCTCCGGGAGGCCGGGTACCCGAACGGGCTCGACGTGGACCTGGCCGTGGGCTCCGAGTGGTCCGACGTGGTGCGCTACGCCGAGATCCTGAAGGAGGACGCCGCCCCGGCGGGGTTCCGGATCCGGATCCAGACCATGCCCACCAGCCAGTACTGGGAGAAGTGGTCGGTGGTGAATTTCGGGATCACCCCCTGGACCCACCGGCCGCTGGGCACCATGGTGCTCAACCTCGCCTACACCTCCGACGAGAAGGGCAAGCCGGTCTCCTGGAACGAGACCCGGTGGGTGGACCCGGAGTTCGACAAGCTGCTGCGGGAGGCCAACGGCACCCTCGACCTGGAGGCCCGGCGGAAGATCTTTTGCAAACTCGAGCAAATCCAGTGGGAGCGCGGATCCATCGGTATCGCGTTCTGGCGGAACAACTGGCATATCCACCGCAAACGCGTGGAGGGCGTGGACGCCCACCCCATCGGGTACATGCTCTACCACCACGCCTGGCTGAGCGCCTGACCCGCCCTCCATGCTCCGGTTCCTGCTCCGCCGCCTGTTCCTGTTGGCCCTCACCATGGCCCTGGTGTCGGTGGCCGTGTTCCTGGTGGCCGAGGCGTCCCCGGGGAACGTGGCCCGCAACGTGCTCGGCGCCTTCGTCACCCCCGAGCAGGAGGCCTCGTTCCTGGCCCAGCACGGCCTGGACCAGCCCGTGTGGACCCGGTACCGGCGGTGGCTCCTGGGCACCCAGGGGGAGGCCGAGCGGAAGATCGGGCTTCCCCTGGTTCGGCTGCAGACCGAGACCGGGTTCGAGGAGTGGTGGGCCCGGGACGAGCGGGGCCGGCTGGTGCGCTGGAAGGTGGAGGGCGACGATCTCATCGCCCTCGTGCGCCAACCCGACGGCACCACCGCGGAGGAACCCGACAACGGCCGGTGGCGGCGGGGGCCCGACGGCACCGAGGCGTTCTGGGGCGTGGACACCCAGAACCGGGCCGCCCGCTGGGTGCGGGGCAAGGCCGGCACGGGCTGGACCTTCCTGATGACCAAGGGCTGGCAGCCGGTGGCCGGGGCGCCCGAGGCCTACATCCCCCTGCGCCGGGGGTTCCTGCGGGGCGACCCCGGGGTGTCGTTGCGCACCGGCCGGCCCGTGGGCCAGAGCCTGGGGGTGAGGGTGCGGAACTCCCTCGTTCTCGCGGGCGTGGCCTTCGTGCTGGTGATGCCCCTGGCCCTGGCCCTGGGCATGGTGGCCGGGGTGCGGGAGGGAAGCCTCCTGGACCGGGTGCTCTCCATCGGGGGCATGCTGTTCTCGGTGATCCCGGAGTTCGCCACCGGGATCTTCCTGATCCTGATCTTCTCGGCCTGGCTCGGGTGGTTCCCGGGGGCCGCGGCCTTCGGCCAAAAGGCCCCCTGGGAGCGGCCCGACATGCTGGTGCTCCCGGTGCTCACCCTGACCCTGATCGAACTCGGGTACGTGCTGCGGATCACCCGGGCCAGCATGGCCGACGCCATGCGGGCGCCCTACGTGCGCACCGCGTTCCTCAAGGGCATGCCCTGGCGGCGGGTGGTGCTGGGCCACGCGGCCCGGAACGCCCTGATCGCCCCCATCACCGTGATCATGCTCCACGTCAACTGGCTCCTGGGGGGCATCGTGGTGGTGGAGGTGGTGTTCGGCTACCCCGGCCTGGGGCAGTTCCTGCTGGAGTCGGCCCTGTACAAGGACGTGCCGGCCCTGGAGGCCGGGGCCATGATCATGGTGCTCGCGGCCGTGGGCACCCAGCTCGTGGCCGACGTGGCCTACGCCCTCCTGAACCCACGGATCCGCTACGCATGAGCCGCCCAGCCACGGAAACCGTCGAAACCATCGCGGCCCCCGCGCCGTCCCTTGGCCGACGGGTCCTCGCCGGCCTGGGGGTGCTCCTGCGCTCGCGCACGGCCACGGTGGGGCTTGCGATCGTCCTGTTCTGGGTCATCGTGGCGCTCGCAGCGCCCCTGCTCACCCCCTACTCCCCCACCGAGCAGGACTGGCGGGCCCCGAACCAGGGCCCCAGCGCGACCCACATCCTCGGCACCGACGAACTGGGCCGGGATCTGTGGACCCGCCTCATCTACGGGGCCCGGGTGGTGTTGGTGTATCTGCCGGTCACCGACTCGTTTTGGCTCCCCGGGGGCACGGCCCTGTGGGGGGTGTTCGCGGCGCTGGCCATCGGCTCGGTGCTCGGGCTGTGGGCCGGGTACAAAGGGGGGTGGGTCGACGAGATCGTGATGCGGCTCCTGGACGCCATGATGGCGATCCCCGTGATCCTGCTCTACCTCATCATCGTGGCGGCCATCGGCGCCTCGGCCGTGAACATCGTGATCGCCATCGCCATCGTGGGGGTGCCGGGCATCGCCCGGCTGGTACGAAGCCTCACCCTGGACCTGCGCACCCGGGAGTTCGTGCGGGCCGCCGAGACCCGGGGCGAGAGCACGGCCTACATCCTGTTCGTGGAGATCCTTCCCAACGCCCGGGGGCCCATCCTGGTGGACGCCATGCTGCGGGTGGGGTACGCCATCTTCGCCATGGGCACCCTGGGGTTCCTGGGCCTGGGGCTGCCGCCGCCGTCCCCCGACTGGGGCAGCATGGTGGCCAAGGGCCGGCAGTTCATCCTGACCGGGAGCCCCTGGCAGGCCCTGTGGCCGTCGCTGGCCATCGCCTCGCTGGTGGTGGGGTTGAACCTCCTGGCCGACGGGCTCCGGGAGGAGTCCGGGAGATACCAGTGACCGAACCCGTTTTGGAACTCGACAACGTGGAGATCGCCTACGAGACCCGCACGGGTCCCGTGCCGGCCGTACGGGGCGTGAGCCTCACGGTGGGCCGGGGCGAGGCCGTGGGGATCGTGGGCGAATCGGGGTGCGGCAAAAGCACCCTGGCCTACGGCATCGTGAACTTCCTGGGCCGGAACGGCCGGGTGGCAGCCGGGGATATCCGGTTCCAGGGCCGCAGCCTCCTGGGTCTTTCGGAGCGGGAACTGCGGGCGATCCGGGGCAACCGCATCGCCATGGTGTACCAGGATCCGATGCAGGCGCTGAACCCGGTGCTCCGGGTGGGGGACCAACTGGCCGAGGTGCTCACGGTGCACCAGGGCCTTCCCAAGGCCGAGGCCCTCGACCGGGCCCGGGCCATGCTCGAACGGGTCCACATGCCCGACCCCGGCGACGTGCTGCGCCGCTACCCCCACCAGCTCTCGGGCGGCCAGCAGCAGCGGGTCGTGATCGCCATGGCCATGCTCAACGAGCCCGACCTCCTGATTCTCGACGAGCCCACCACCGCGCTCGACGTCACGGTGGAGGCGGCCGTGCTGGACCTGGTGGAAGAACTCCAGGAGGCCTCCCAAACCGCGATCCTCTTTATCACCCACAACCTGGGGGTGGTGGCCCGGGTGAGCGACCGCCTCGCCGTGATGTACGCCGGCGAGGTGGTGGAGGCCGGGCCCACCCGCGCGGTGTTTCGCCGGCCGGCCCACCCCTACACCCGGGGGCTTCTGCGGGCCGTGCCCCGGCTCGGCCACACCCGCCGGGACGAGCCCTTGGTGCCGATCCCGGGCCGGGTGCCCCCGCCGGCCGAACGGCCCGCCGACGCCTGCGGCTTTGCTCCCCGCTGCGAGTTCGCCCGGGACGAGTGCCGGCAGAGCCGGCCGGCCCTCGCCCCGGTGGGCGAGGGCCACGAGAGCCGGTGCCGGTTCGCCGGGCAGGTGGCCGAGGCGCCCCTTCGCAAGCCGGTCGAGCACCCCGCCCCGCCGCCGGGGGCCGGCGAGACCCTGCTGCGCTCCGAGGCGCTGCAGGTATACTACCGGGGCCGGCGACGGGATCGGCCGGTGCGGGCCGTGGACGGGGTGGACCTCGAGGTCCGCAAGGGCCGGATCCTGGGAATCGTGGGGGAGTCGGGCTGCGGCAAGTCGAGCCTCGTCAAGGCCCTGATCGGCCTCGAGCGCCCCACCGGGGGAAAGGTGGAGTTCCTGGGCTTCGACCTCCGGGAGCCGGTGACCCGCCGGCCGGCCGAGGTGGTGCGGGCGATCCAGATGGTGTTCCAGAACCCCGACGCCACCCTGAACCCCTCGTACTCCGTGGGGAGCCAGGTGGCCCGGGCCGTGCGCAAGCTTACCGGGGCGCCCCGCCGCCGGGCCCGGGACGAGGCCCTGCGGCTCCTGCGGGCCGTGAAGCTGGGCCCGGACTACTTCGACCGCTACCCCCGGCAGCTGAGCGGCGGGGAGAAGCAGCGGGTCGGCATCGCGCGAGCCCTGGCGGGCCGGCCCGACCTCGTGCTGTGCGACGAGCCGGTCTCGGCCCTGGACGTGTCGGTGCAGGCCGCGGTGCTGAACCTCTTGGCCGAGATCCAGCAGCGCCAGGGCACCACGCTCGCCTTCATCGCCCACGACCTCTCGGTGGTGCGCTATTTCTGCGACGACCTCCTGGTCATGTATCTCGGGGGGATCGTGGAGGAAGGTCCGGCTGAGGCCATCTACGCGCCCCCCTACCATCCCTACACCGAGGCCCTCCTTTCGGCCGTGCCCGTGCCCGACCCGGACGCCAAGCAGCAGAAACTCCGGCTCGAGGGTCCGGTGCCGAGCGCCGTGGCCCCGCCGCCGGGGTGCCGGTTCCACACGCGCTGCCCGCGCCGGGCCCTCCTGCCCGACGGCGGGGCCGTGTGCGAGCACGAACCGCCCCCCTGGCGCGACGCCGGGGGCGGCCACCGCATCCGCTGCCACCTCACCCTGGACACCCTCGAGGAACTCGACCCGGCCGTGGTCGTGGCGGCGTGAAGAGCCGCCGCGCTGCCCGCCCCTGGGGCCCTGGCGGACCCCGCGCAGGCGGCGCCCGACGGCCACGGTGGGTTGGGTTTCCCGTCGGATCCGGTGTATTTTGGGTGCCAGGCCCGACGGTGCGCTGCCGGCCCCGAGGGCCGGTCTTGCGTTGCGAGAGGATCTCCAATGTGGGAGGAGGAGCCGATGACCAACCCGAACGCGAAGAACCGGATCGAGGAACTGGGAAGGGAGCTGCCCGAGGTCGTGGATGCGTTTTTCGGCCTCCACGAGGCGGTCACGAAAGCGGGGGCCCTCGACCGCAAGACGAAGCGGCTCATCATGGTGGGCATCGCCGTGAAGGAGCGGTGCGAGGCCTGCATCCGGGCCCACGTGACCGCGGCCCTGGAAGAGGGGGCCACCCGGGCGGAGATCCTGGAGGCCGCCTCGGCCGCGATCCTCATGGGCGGCGGGCCAGCCGCCGCCACCACGGCCACGGTGCTCGTGGATCTCCTGGACGAGCTCGGGGCCTAGCCCGACCCCAAACCACGCTGCCGGACCACCTCGTAGAGCAGGAGCGCGGTGGCCGTGGCCAGGTTCAGGCTGTCGGCCGCGCCGAACATGGGGATGCGCACCCTGAGGTCGGCGGCCTCGCGCCACAGGGGTGAAAGCCCGTGGGCCTCGCTGCCCGTCACCACGGCCACGGGTCCGGCCAGGTCGGCCTCGGTGTAGAGGGTGTCGGCCTCGGGCGTGGCCGCCACGGTGCGGATGCCCCGGGACCGGAGCCAGGCGATCACCTCCCGGGCCGGCGCCTCGGCGCAGGGCACCAGGAACCGGGTGCCCAGGCTCGCCCGGATCACGTTGGGGTTGTGGAGGTCGGTGCCCTCGCCGCAGAGGATGAGGCCGTGGGCCCCGGCCGCGTCGGCCGTGCGCAGGATCGCGCCCAGGTTCCCCGGTTTTTCGGCCCCCTCCACCACCACGAGGAACGCCGGGGCGGACGGGGAAAGCCGGGCGAGGGAGGTATCGGCGTAGGGCACCACCAGTACGATCCCGCCGCTCTCCTCCCGGTAGGCGATCCGGGCGTAGGCCGGGGCCGAAACCCGGAACACCGGCACCCCGAGCGCCTCGAGCCGGGCCAGGAGGTCCCACCCTTCCGCCCCCAGGCGCGCTTCGCAGGCGTAGGCCTCCCGGGGCACCCAGCCGGCTTCGAGGCACCGGCGGATCTCCCGCAGGCCCTCCACCACGGTGAGCCGTTCGCGGTCCCGGTGCCGCCGGCTCGCCAGGAGCCGGGCCACAGCCTTGATGCGGGGGTTTTGGGGGCTCTGGAGGAGCATAGCTAAGCGGCTTGGCGGCGAGGCGGCTGGGCGGCCGGAGCTTGCAAGGGGACTCTTGCGCTCCCGGTCCGCGTCGTGCCCCCCGTGGTGCTCCAGTGGCCATGCGGACCGTTCACGACCTGTCCCCCGTCCTCTGTCCCCCGACTCCCGCCACCCAGCGCGCGTAGGTGCCGCTCGGGAGCGCCCGGCCGGTTTCGTCGGTCACGAGCATCTCCCCCCGCTCGATCCGGTCGGCCGCGCGGGGAATCGCCGCCTCCAGGAGGTTCGCGAGGGTCGTGGGGGTGAACCCCGGGGTGTGGCAGCTCAGGAGCACGAAGGCCGGCCCGGGGGCGAGGATCGCGGCGCAGGCCTCCAGGAGCTCGAACAGGTGTTCCTCGATCTTGAACACCTGGCCCTTGGGCCCCCGGCCGAAGGTGGGGGGATCGAGGACGATCCCCTGGTACCGGTTGCCCCGCCGGGCCTCCCGCCGCACGAACTTGAGCGCGTCGTCCACGATCCACCGGATGGGCCGGTCGGCCACCCCGGAGAGCCGTGCGTTCTCCCGGGCCCAGTCCACCACGCCCCGGGCCGCGTCCACGTGCACCACGGCCGCCCCGCCCCGGCTCGCGGCCAGGGAGGAGCCGCCCGTGTAGGCGAAGAGGTTCAGGACCTTCGGGGGCTCGGGACCCCCCATCGTCCGGAGGGTCCGACGGAGCCACGCCCAGTTTTCGGCCTGCTCGGGAAACAGCCCCAGGTGGCCGAAGTCGGTGAGCCGGATCCAGAACCGGCTGCCCCCGTACTCGATGGGAAACTCCCGGGGTTCCCCGGTCCGCCACTCCCACCGGCCACCGCCTTTGTCGCTCCGGTGGTGCACCGCGTCGGCCCGGTCCCACTCGGCGGCCGGAAGCCGGGGCGGCCACAGGGCGGCCAATCCCTGGCGAACCACGCGCAGCGGGCCCACCTGCTCCAGCCGGCGCTCGCCGCCGGTGTCGAGAAGGCGGTAGGTGCCGTAGCTCCGGTCGTTGGTCGTTGGTCCTTGGTCGTCGGTCATGGGTGGGGCTTCGACCTGTTGGGCAGCCGGTAGGCATCCGGGCGGCTCTCGAACCGCGCCGAAGTTCGGGGGCACGGGGTCTGGTGGAGAGCCGCGGGCAGCCGTGTCAGGGGCCGAGATTTCGTCTGGATTCCGGTACGGAGCGGGCTTTCCAGGCCACAACGCCCCCCGGGGGCTTCCGGCCGGGGATCATAGCCGGTTCAGTCGTGGTCGCGCCAGCTCTTCTTCCGGTGGAACTCCCAGGGGGGGACGGGCCCGTCGTCGCGCCAGAGCCCCTTGCGGAACCGCCGGGCCCGCTCCACGAGCTCCTTGAGCTCCGGGTCCTCGTCGTAGCCGGGCACGGCCCAGGCGAGCCCCTCGGCCACGAGGAGCCGGTTCAGGTTGCGGCCCCCGGGCAAAAGCACCACCCCGAGGATGTGGCCGTACCGGTTCCGGCCCTGCATTTTCACGGTGACCCGCTGGCCCAGGGCGCGCTTCTGGACGAAGGCCCGGGCCCGCCTTTCGTAGGGCTGGCCCTTCTCGGGGCTGTCCACACCGGCCAGCACCACCCGCACGATCCGGCCGGAGTCCTTCTGAACCTTGATGGTGTCGCCCCGGATCACCCGGACCACCTTGCCCTCGAACTCGCCCCGCCACAGTCCGCAGCCGACCGCCGCGAGGCCCAGAGCCAGGGTCAAAACCGTAAGCCCGATCTTCCAATGCCGCACCGCAGGAGGCCCTCCGTCTTGTTTCCGGATCTGGTTACCCCCCGCCCCCGCCATACGAAACGGCCTCACCGGCCGATTTCTTGACCCCCGCACGGGTCGCCGCCCACACACCGGCCAGGATCAGGCCCGCGCCCCACAGCATGGAACGGGAAAGGGGTTCCCCCAGAAACACCACCCCCGAGGCCACGCCGGCCAGGGGGATCCCGTAGATCAGGGTGTTCACCGCCGTGCTACCCAGGGCCGGGATGGCGGCGTTCCAGAGAAGATAGCCCAGCGCCGAGCACAGGACCGACAGATAGAGGAAGGCGGCCCAGCCGGCCGGGGAGGGCGCGGCCACCGGCGGCCCCACGACCCACTCCACGGCTGCCAGGGGGGCCAGAAACGCGGCGCCCGTCACCATGGCGATCTGGGTCACCCAGAGGTTCGGGTACCGCCGGCCCAGGCGCTCGGCCAGAAAGGTGTAGGCCACCCACGAGGCCACCGCGCCGAACATGAGGCCGTCGCCCAGGGCAGTGGCGCCGGGCCCAGCGTCGGCCCCCACGATCACCCCCACCCCGAGGAGGGCCGTGGCGAGTCCCAGGAGCACCCGGGGTCTGGGCCGACGGCGGCGGCGCCCGGCCTCGACGAGTTCGGTGGCGAGGGGGATCGTGGCGATGATCAGGGCCCCGTGGCTCGCCGTGGTCCGGGCGAGCCCCAGGTTCTCGAAGGCGAAGTAGAGGGTCACCCCCGTGAGTCCCAGGCCCGCGGCGGCCCCCCGGTCGGCCGGGGCCAAGCGCACCCCCGCGCACCGGGCCCGGACGAAGGGCCAAAAGATCAGACCGGCCACGGCGAACCGCAAAAACGCCAGGAGAAGGGGCGGGAACTCCCGCACCGCGGCCCGGGTGGCGGCGTAGGAACCGCCCCACAGCAGGATCACCAGGCCCGCCGAGACCCAATGAACCCACGGCCTGGGTCGCGCGCGAAGCCCAACGGCGCCGGGGGTCACGCTCACGGGGCTTCCCCGGCCGGCCGGGTCGTGTCCAGGAGAGACAGCAGTTCCTCGGGCCGGCGCAGGAGATGCACCGCGCCCGCGGCCCGGAGTTCCGCCTCGTCCCGGAACCCCCACAGGGCCCCCACCGGCACCATGCCGGCGGCCCGGGCGGTTTCCATGTCGGTGGCCGTATCGCCGAGGTACAGGCAGTCCGCCGGGCGAACCCCCAGGATCCCCGCGGCCCGGAGCGCCCCCGTCGGATCGGGTTTCCGGGGGGTGCCGGGCCCCGCCCCGATCACGGCCCGGAACGCCCAGCGGCCCAGAAGCGCGCGGACCATCTCCACGGCTGGCTCGTGGGGCTTGTTGGTGACGATGGTAAACGGCACGCCCCGGGCCACGAGCCCGTCCAGGAGTTCGGGCACCCCCGGGTAGGGCCGGGTGGTCTCCAGGGACCGGCGCCGGTACTCCTCCCGGAGCGCGGCGAGCACCCGGGCCACGTCGTCCTCGGCCAGGCCCGGGGGAACGATCCGGCGCACCAGCATCTCCATGCCATCCCCCACGAACCGGCGGTAGGCCCCCTCGGGATGGGGCGGAAACCCGAACCGCCGGAGCACGGCGTTGGCGGCCCGGGCGATGTCCACCAGGCTGTCCACGAGGGTGCCGTCGAGGTCGAACACCACGGCGGTTGGCATGGTTTCCCGACTCTCCGGATACCGAACGGCAAACGAAACCGGGGCGCCCGATCCCGCACGGGCGCCCCGGCCGCGGCCCGCCGCCGAAACGGGATCAGTAGATCCCCAGGTAGTTTTGAAGCTCCCAGTCCGTGACGGCCGTGCGGAACTCGTCCCACTCCTTGCGCTTGGCCTCCACGTACTTCTCGAAGATGTGGTCGCCCAGGGTGGCCCGGCTCAAGGGGTTCTTCTCGAATTCGTCCAGGGCCTCGGCCAGCGACGCCGGAAGGCTCGGGATCCCGGCCGCGGCCTTCTCCTCCCCGGTCATGTCGAAGATGTTCGCGTCGGTCGAGGGCGGGCATTCGAGCCCGTTTCGCACCCCGTCGAGCCCGGCGTTGAGCATCAGGGCGAAGGCCAGGTAGGGGTTGCAGGTGGGGTCGGGGCAGCGCACCTCCACCCGGGTCGACATGCCCCGGGCCGCCGGGATCCGCACCATGGCGCTTCGGTTCGAGGCCGACCAGGCCACGTACACCGGCGCCTCGTACCCGGGCACGAGCCGCTTGTAGGAGTTCACGAGGGGGTTCGTCACGGCCACGAAGCTCCGGGCGTTCTTGAGGATGCCGGCGATGTACTGCCGGGCCGTGTCCGAGAGCTGCAGCGGGGCCTCGGGATCGAAGAAGGCGTTCGTGCCGTCGAGCCGGAACAGGGACTGGTTCGTGTGCATGCCCGAACCGTTGATGCCGAATACCGGCTTGGGCATGAACGTGGCGTGGAGCCCGTACTTGCGGGCGATGGTCTTCACCACCCACTTGAAGGTCACCACGTTGTCGGCACACGAGAGCGCGTCGGCGTACTTGAAGTTGATCTCGTGCTGCCCCTCGGCCACCTCGTGGTGGCTCGCCTCGATCTCGAACCCCATCTGCTCCAGGGTCTCGATGATCTCCCGGCGGCACTCGATGCCGTAGTCCTCCGGGTCCACGCTGAAGTAGCCGGCCTTGTCGTGGGTGACCGTGGTGGGTTCGTCGTCCTCCAGGCTGAACAAGAAGAACTCGCACTCGGGGCCCACGTTCATGGTGAACCCGTCCTTCTTGGCCTCCTCCAGGACCCGGCGCAGGTTCACCCGGGGGCACCCTTCGAAGGGGGTCTCGCCGTCGGCCTTGTACACGTCGCAGATGATCCGGGCCGCGCCCCGACCGTCCTTCTTCCGCCAGGGGAGCACCCGGAAGGTGGAGTAGTCGGGCTTGAGGTACATGTCGGACTCGTTGATCCGCACGAACCCGTCGATCGAGGACCCGTCGAACATCATCTTGCCGTCGAGGGCCTTCTCGATCTGGCTCCGGGGAATCGCGACGTTCTTCATGAACCCGAAGATGTCCACGAACTGGAGCCGGAAGAAGTGGATGTTTTCGCGTTCGACGATCTCGAGGATTTCCTTTTTGGTCACGGCGGGCACTCCTCTCTTCTCGTGGGGGAAAGGGTCAACGGCGCGGGAGCATACCCCGCCGGAGCCCAAGCCTCAAGCACGGACCGGAAACCGCGCCTCCACCCGCAGCCCCCCCTCGGGCCGGTTCTCGGCCGAGGTCCGGCCCCCGTGGGCCTCCACGGCGGAGCGGGCAATGGCGAGCCCCAGACCCGCCCCGCCGGCGCCCCGTTCCCGGGCCCGCTCCACCCGGCGGAAGGGCTCGAAGATGCGCTCGAGGTCCACCTCGGGCACCCCGGGGCCGGCGTCGAGCACGGCCACCCGCGCCTCGCCGCCGCCCGCCCCCACCTCCACCCGGACCTCGCCGCCGGCCGGGGTGTGGCGCACCGCGTTTCGCACCACGTTCTCCAACGCCCGCCTCAGGAGTTCCGGATCGCCCTCCACCTCCACGGACCCCTCCACCGAGACCCGCACCTCCCGATCCGGCGCCTCGAACCGGGCGTCGGCCGCGATCGCCTCAGCGAGGCCGGCCAGGTCGATCCGTTCCCGCCGAAGTTTCGGGGCCGCGGCCTGGAGCCGGGAGAGCGTGAGGACCTCACCGATCAGGTGGTCCAGGCGGCCGATCTCCCTCTCGGCCCGCTCCAGGCTCGGCAGGGCGGCCGGCCCCGCATCGGCCCGGGCCAACTCCAGGGCCACCCGGAGCCGGGCCAGGGGGGAACGCAGTTCGTGGGACACGTCCCGAAGGAGCGTCCGGTGAGACTCGAGGAGGGCCTGGATGCGTTCGGCCATCCGGTCGAAGTCCCGGCCCAGGTCGGCGATCTCGTCCCGCCGCCGGCCGAGCCGCGGCCCCACCCGCACCCCGAGGTTTCCCGCCGCGAGCTCCCTCGTCGCCTCCCGGATCGCCCGGACCGGGGCCGCCAGGTACCGCGCGAGCCCGAAGCACACGAGGCCCGCCACCACGAACATGAGGGCGAGCCGTTGGCCCAGGGTGTCGAGCCGGGCCCAGCGCCACAGGGGGTGGGGCGGCGAGAACCGGGCCACGAGCACCGTGGGCCCGGCGGCCATCCAGGCCCGGAGCCCAAGCCGCCGGGCCATCCCGCGCATCCGGTGGCCCCGGAACTGGGCCTCGGCCAGCGTCCGGACCTCGGCGGGGGGCTCGTCCGACCCGATCCAGGCCCCGTCGGGCCGAAACAGGTACAATGTGGCCCCCACCCGCCGGCCCAGCCGTTCGAGGCGCTCGGCCCCGGCGTCGGGCCCGGCCCGGTCCCACACGGCCAGCACCTCGGGAACCCGGGGCAGGAGCACCTCGTGGGGCATGGGGGGCGGCGGCCGCGTGAGGGTGATCGCGGCGATGCCCGCCCCGATCAGGATCATGGCGAGCCAGAACGCGACGAAGATCTTGAGGAACAGCCGGCCGGCGGTCATGGCGTCCTCCGGCCCGGGAGCGCGTACAGATAGCCCACCCCGCGCACGGTGCGGATCCGCTCCGTTCCGTCCGGGGCCGGGCCGAGCTTGCGGCGCAGGCTGCTCACGTGGACGTCCACGCTCCGGTCGAAGGCCATGAGCGGCCGGCCCAGGCCCTGCCGGGCCAGGTCGTCGCGGGACACCGGCCGCCCGGCCTGCCGGAGCAGCGCCTCCAGGAGCGAGAACTCGGCCGAGGTCAGGTCCACCGGCTCGCCGGCCCGGAAAACCGTTCGGGTGCCGGGGTCTAGTTCCACGTCGCCCACCCGCACCACCTCGGGCTCCCTGCCGCTCCGGGCGCGGCGGCCCACGGCCCGGATCCGGGCCAGGAGCTCCCGGGGGTTGAAGGGCTTGGGCAGGTAGTCGTCGGCCCCGAGCTCCAGGCCCACGATCCGGTCCACGTCGTCGCCCCGGGCCGTGAGCATGATCACGGGCACGTCGCTCGTCTTCCGCAGCTCCCGGAGCACCTCGAACCCGTCCAGGCCCGGAAGCATCACATCCAGGACCACCAGGCCGAACTCGCCCGCCCGGGCCCGGGCGAGGCCTTGGGGGCCGTCGGGGGCCGTCTCCACCCCGAACCCCTCCCGCTCCAGGTACTCCCGGAGGAGTTCGCAAAGCTCGGCGTCGTCATCCACCACAAGGATCGTGCGCTCGTCCATCGGTCACCTCCCGGGGCCGGATTCTACCCGGGACCGAAACGGCAGGCCTCCCCCGTTTACCGTTCTTTACGGTATGCCCGAACGTCTTCACCCCGCTTTTCGGGCCGGCGCGCTATGCTTCCCTTCGTCGGCCGACCCAAACCCGTTTCCCACGAAGGAGGCAGCCATGAACGCACGACGCACACACCGTTGGATCCCGTTCTTGACCCTGGGGGCCGCCCTGCTCCTCGCCGCCGCCCCGGCCTGGGCCGGCTGGGGCCGCCGGGGCGGGCCCCCCGACCCGGACCGCCAGCTCACCCACCTCACCCGGTACCTGGACCTCACCGAGGACCAGCAGGCCGAGGTCCGGAAGATCCTGGAGGAGGCGCACCAGAAACGCCAGGAGATCTGGGACAAGGAGGAGGGCTGCCGGGCGGAGGTACGCGACGAGATGAAGTCGCTGCGGCAAGACACCCACGAACGGATCGCGGAGATTCTGACCGACGAGCAGCGCGAGGCCTGGAAGGACCTCCTGGAGGACTTCGGCCCGGGCCCCCGCCACCATGGACCCGGCCCGCGCTGGTGACCCCATGCGCCCCCCGGGCAGCCCTACTGAGACCAACGAAAG
>NZ_BAAHXI010000079.1:0-15690 GCF_054656955.1 Deferrisoma palaeochoriense | reverse complement strand
GTGTCCTGCCGCCGGAACTTCGCGACACGGCCCTCACGGACCTCGCCTACGCCATCGGCGGCACGGCCCTCACCGGCGCCGACGCCCCAACCCTCGACGAGGCGAACCGCTCGAGCACCGGTGAGGTCACCTGGCGGTTCCCCGACGCGGCCGTGCTCGGCCCCGGGGAGGTCCTCACCCTTTCGTTCTCGGCCACGGTGGACGCCGACGTCGGCCCCGACGTCTCCTTCACCAACGCCGCCCGGGTGGACCACTTCTACTCCCTCCCCTCGGCCGACGACCCCGCCGACGCCGTGCGAAAGGACTACGGCACGGTCGGGCCGGTCACGGCGGAACCCCTCACCACCCAGACGGTCACGGACATCGCCGTGCTCGGGCCCGAAACCGCCTCGGTGGGCGAAACGTTCCGGTACACGATCCTCGTGCCCGCCACCCCGGTGAACGTGACCCTCTACGACGTGGAGGTCGCCGACGAGGTTCCGGCAAACGTGGTCGTGACGGCGGTGGACGTGGGCGGGGACCTGGTGGGCGACCCCGCCGGCGCCCCGTTCCACGAGGGCAACCGCGTCCGGGTGACCCTGCCGGCCGTCGCCCCGGAGGGACAGGCCCGGGTCGAGGTGGAGGTCCGGGTGCGGGACGTGCCGGGGAACGCGGACGGCGTCGTGTTCGCCAACGGGGCGCGGGCGAGCGTGCGGGACCGGTCCGGCGGGACGGTCGTCGCCACGCTCACCGCCCCGGACCACGAGGTGCGCGTGGTGGAGCCCGACCTCGTGCTCGCGAAGACCGGACCCGAGACCGTGGACCTCCTCACGCCGGCGGAATACGTGCTTGAGATCACGAACCGGGGCACCGGACCGGGCCGGCCCACGGAACTGCGGGACGTGCTCCCCGAGGGCATGCGCCGGAGCGAGCCCGGGGTGGCGGCCGTGGAGCGGATCCCCGCCTCGGGCGACCCGGCACCCCTGGCGCCCGGGGACTACCGGGCCGAGTACGACCCGGACACCGGAACCCTGACGCTTCGGATCCCGGACGGGGCGGCCGAACTCTCCCCGGGCGAGGGCCTCCGGGTCCGGTACCTCGCCCGCCTGGACCCCGGGAGCGCCGACGGCCTGTCCCTCACCAACACCGCGCGCATCGCGGCCTACGCGAGCGGGGTGCCCGGCGGCCCGGACGTGCGCGCGTACCGGCCGGACCCGGCGGCCGGCACGCCCGATCCCGGCGACGACCACCGGGCCGACCACACCGCGACCTCCCGGGCCCCGGTGGTGCGGGCGACCCTGGAGGTGGACGCGGCCGAGGCCTCCCCCGGAACGGCCCTCCGGTACACGGCCCGGCTTCGAAACGACGGCCCGGTGCCCGCCACCGCGGCAACCTTTGCCTGTGCCCTGCCCGGGGAGTTCGAGCCCGGGTCGGTCGCGGAACTCGCGGCCACGGCCGGCGAGACCCAGGCGCCGGGGGACGGCCTCGAGGTCCAGGTCACCGGGATCGAGATCCCGGCCGGCGGAGAGGTGACGGTGTCGTGGACCGCCCGGCTCGTGCCCGCCCTTCCGTCCGGCACCGTGGTGCGGGTGCAGGGAACCCTCGAGGTGGCCGGGTTCGAGGAGCCGTTCCTGACCGACTCGGCCGCGGCGGCCGACGACGACGGCGAGGAGACGGGGAACGACCCGGCCGACCCGGCGGACGACGACCCCACCCTGACCCGGATCCACTCGTCCCCCCGGCTGGTGCTCGAACTCACCGCGGATACCGGCGGCCGGGCGGTGCTGCCCGGGGACACCCTGACCTACACCTTCACCCTGACGAACACCGGCGACGAGCACGCCCGGAACGTGCGCCTGCGGTCGCCGGTGCCGGCCGGCACCACCTACGTGCCCGGCAGCACCGTGCTCTCGGGCGCCCCGGTCGCGGCCGGGCGGGCCGCCGCGGACACCGCGGTGCCGGTGCCCGACGCGGCCGGCGGGTTCCCGCTGGCCGACGGGATCCCGGTCCAGGCCCCGGGCCGCCCCGAGGGCCGGGTGGAGCGGGGTGACGTGGTACGGGTGTCGTTCCGGGTCGTCCTGGACCCCGACCTGGCCAACGGGGCCGTGCTCTCGGCCCAGGGCGAGGTCCAGGGCGAGGGCGAGGGGTCCGGGCCGGCGCGGCCCGTGCCCAGCGACGACCCCGAGACCTCGGTCGATCCCGACCCCACCCAGGTGGTGGTGGGCGACGCCCCGGCCCTCGGGGCGGTCATGACCTGGGAGGCCCCCGAGGGGGTCCCCGTCTCCCCCGGCGATCCCGTGGAGTACACCGTGGTGGTCCGCAACGGGGGAGCCGCGGCGGCCCGTAACGTCCGGTTCACGAATCCCCTGCCGGCGGCCCTCGAGTACGAGGCCGGAAGCCTCACCCTCGACCCCGACGGCGGCGGGGAGGCGGTCGCCCAACCCCTCGCCGACCCGGGGGCCGGGGAGGCCCTCGCGGCGGCCCTGGGGGACCTGGACCCCGGCCAGGAGGCCGTGATCCGGTTCCGGACCCGGGTCGCCCCGGACCTTCCCGCCGGAACGGTGATCGCCGTCCAGGGGGCCGTGTCGGCCGACGGCCTGGCCGAGGTGGCCACCGATGCCGACCCCGACCCGGAGAACGGCCGGCAGCCGGCCCGCCTGGCCGTGGGGGACGTGGCCGCCCTGGTGGCCTCGGCCCGGGCGGTGGACCTGAACGGCGGCCGCGTGGAACCCGGCGACACCCTGGAGTTCATCCTCGAGGTCGCCAACGTGGGGGCCCGGCCGGCCGAGGCGGTTTCGGCGGTGCAGCCCACCGCCCCGGCCGGGGCGGAGTACGTGCCGGGGACCACGACCCTGAACGGCGCCGTCCAGCCCGACCCCGGGCCCAGCCATTCCGCCCTGGACGAGGGCCTGGACCTCGGCGACCTCGGGGCCGGGGAAACCGTCGCGGTGCGGTTCCGGGCCCGGGTCACCGCGGCCCCGGGGGATGCCATCGAAACCCAGGCCACCCTCTATCGCGACGGGGCCCCGGCGGCCCTGAGCGACTCGGCCCTGGACGACGGGGTCGAGGCCGGAAACGACCCGGCCGACCCCAACGACGACGACCCGGTGCGGGTGCAGGTGGGCGCCCGGCCATCCCTGGCCGCGCTCGCCGGCGAGGCCTGGCGCGACCTCGACCACGACGGGGCCCGGGACGCCGGCGAACCCGCGGCCGAGGGCTGGGCGGTGGAACTCCTCCAGGGCGAGACCCTGGTGGCCACGGCCACCACCGGGCCCGACGGCGCCTACGCGATCGGCGGAATCCCGCCGGGTTCCGGGTACGAGGTGCGGTTCCGGCACCCCGTCACCGGCGTGGTGTACGGCGGGGCCCGGTCGGCCTCTCCCGAGGCCGACACCCGGGAGGGCACGATCCGGGGCCTGACCCTCCGGCCCGGCGTGACGACCCCGGGGCAGAACCTGGCCCTGGACCCCTCCGGGATCGTGTACGACTCGGTGGAGCGCGTGGCCGTGGAGGGCGCGGTGGTCCGGCTCGAGGGCCCGGCCGGGTTCGACCCGGCCCGCCACCTCCTCCCGGGCCAGCAGGACCAGCGCACCGGCCCGGACGGGGCGTACCGGTTCGACCTCGTGGGGGACTTCCCCGCGGGCGAGTACCGGCTCCAGGTCACCCCGCCCGGGGAGTACGTGCAGCTCTGGCCTTCGGGCATGGTGCCGCCCCGGGCCGAACCCCTCGACCCCACGGGCGGCCCGGACCCCTACCAGGTTTCCGAGGCCGAGGCGCCGCCGCCCCCGGGAGAGGACGGCCGGTACCACCCCGTACTGGCCCTCGCCCTGGGCGACCCCCCGGTGGTGAACCACCACCTTCCCGTGGACCCGTTCGTGGACGGGGCCCTGGTGGTGCGAAAGACCACCCCCGTGGCCGAGGCGAGCCGGGGCGACCTGGTGCCCTACACGATCACGGTGCGAAACACCCTGCCCACCCACCTGTCGCACATCGACCTGGTGGACCTGCTGCCCCCCGGCTTCAAGTACGTGGGCGGATCGGGCCGGGCCGACGGGAACCGGGCCGAGCCGGTGCGCGAGGGCCGGCAGGTGATCTGGAAGGACCTCAGCTTCGGGCCCGAGGAGGAGCGGGAGTTCCGGCTGGTGGCCGTGGTGGGCGCCGGCGTGGGCGAGGGCAAATACGTCAACCAGGCGTGGGCACGGCACGGGCCCGCCAACCGGGTGCTCTCGAACGTGAGCGAGGCCACGGTTAGGGTGGTGCCCGACCCCACGTTCGACTGCGCCGAGGTGATCGGTCGGGTGTTCGACGACCGCAACGCCAACGGCTACCCCGACGACGGCGAACCGGGACTTCCGGGGGTCCGGCTGGCCACGGCCCGGGGGCTCGTGGTGGAAACGGACCCCTTCGGCCGGTTCCACCTGGCCTGCGTGGCGGTGCCCGACGAGCGGGCCGGCTCCAACTTCGTGCTCAAGGTGGACGAAACCTCCCTGCCCCTGGGCTACCGGCCCACCTCCGAGAACCCCCGGGTGGTCCGCCTCACCCGCGGCAAGGCGGTCAAGGTGAACTTCGGGGCCGCGATCCACCGGATCGTGCGGCTCGAGGTGGCCGAGGCGGGCTTCGAGCCCGGCACCGACCGGCCCGGGCCGGAGTGGCAGGTCGCCCTGGCCGAGACCCTCGAGGCGCTTCGCCAGGGGCCGGCGGAGTTGCTGGTGGCCTACCTGGCCCGGGACGACGAGGCGCCGGAACTCGTGCGGGCCCGGCTCGGGGCCGTGGCCGAGCGGGTGGGCCGGGCGTGGCAGGAACGCGGGGAGCCCTACCCCCTCGTGATCCACCGGGAAACCGCGAAGGTCCGGCCGCTGGAGCCCGGGCGGCCGCTTCGGCCGTTCGCCCTGAGCGCCGACGGTGACCCCGACCGGCCCCGCATCGCCTACCCGGTGTGGGACCAGAGGGAGTGCGAACTCGCCCTGGCCCGCCACGACATCCAGATGCGCTACGATCCCCTGCGGGCGGAAAAGCGGCTCAACGTCACCGCCTGGCCCTCCCCGGCCCGCCCGGGCGAACCGGTGCGGTTCGCCGCCTACTGGAACTACGGCGCCTGGGTGCGGGGGGCCGAGGTGCGGATCTTCCGGGACGGCGATTCCCCGCGGGCCGAGCCCCTGGCGGTGGCGCCCGTGGGGGCCGACGGCCTGGCCACCTGGGTGCCCCCCGCCGGGGCCGGCCCCCGGGTGCGCTACGTGCTGCGGGTGCGGGACGGGGCCGGTCAGTTCGACGAGACCGAACCCCAGGAACTCCAACTCTCCGCGGCCGCGGGGGCGGCCGATCCGGGGGAGGCCGGGCTTTTCCGGGGCTACGGGGAAAACCGGATCGCGGTGGACACGATCCCCGTCGAGGGCGGCACGGTGACGGTGAACGGCCGCGGCCTCGCGCCCGACCGGATCGTCCGGTTCATGGGCCGGCCCGTGCCCACCGACCCCAACGGGGACTTCGTCCACGAGGAGATCGTGCCGGCCGGGCCCCACGAGATCCGCCTGCGGCTCCCCGGGCCCGACGGCGGCGAGGCCGAGTACCGCCGGACCCTCTACATTCCCCAAAACGGCTGGTTCCTCGTGGGGATCGCCGACCTCACGGTGGGCCAGAGCCGGGGCACCGGCCCCATCGAACTCGTGACCGCCGACGACGACGCCGAGCGCAAGATCACCGACCCCACCGGCCGGGTGGCGTTCTACCTCAAGGGCAAGATCCGGGGCGACGTGCTCCTCACGGCCAGCCTCGACACCGGGGAGGGCAAGCTGGAGGACCTCTTGTCGAACCTGGACGACCGGGATCCGCGCCAGCTCCTTCGCCGCCTGGACCCGGACCGGTACTACCCGGTGTACGGGGACGACAGCACCACCACCGAGGACGCCCCCACCCAGGGCCGGCTTTACGTGCGGCTGGAGCAGGGGGAGTCCCACGTGCTGTGGGGGAACTTCCACGCCACCCAGACCGAGACCGAACTGGCCCAGGTCGAGCGGAGCCTCTACGGGGCCAAGCTCCACTGGGTGTCGGACGCCACCACCTCGTTCGGCGAGCGCCGGATCACGGTGGACGGGTTCGCGGCCGATCCCGGCACCCTTTACGCCCGGGACGAGTTTCGGGGCACGGGCGGGTCGCTGTACTACCTGCGGCACCAGAACATCACGGTGGGCTCCGAGAAGGTGCGGGTGGAGGTGCGCGACCGGGACACCGGGCAGGTGCTCCACCTGACCCGGCTCGCGCCCGACCAGGACTACGAGATCGACCCGATCCAGGGCCGCATCGTGCTGACCGAGCCCCTGCCCTCCACCGCCCCCGACGGGTTCGCGGTGCGCGACCGGGACCTCGCCGGGAACCCGGTGTACCTGGTGGTGGCCTACGAGTACCCGCCCACCGGCGTGGACACAGACGAACTGGCCACCGGCGGCCGGGTGTCGGCCTGGGTCACCGAGCGGCTCCGGGTGGGGGTGAGCGGGAGCCGGCAGGACACGACCGGCGAAATCCGCGACCTGGTGGGCGCCGACGTCACCCTGCGCCACTCCGCCGGCACCTACGTGAAGGCCGAGGTGAGCCGGAGCCGCGGCCCCGGGGGCGACGAGAGCGGCTCGCCCGACGGCGGGTTCACCTTCGGGGGCGGCGCCGTCGCGGCCCCGGGCGACACCGAGGCCTCGGCCGGTCGGGTCGAGGTGGCCCTGGACTTCGCCGACGTGGATCCCGAGGGGCCCGCCGGGAAGGCCACGGCCTACTGGGAACTCCGGGAGGCCGGGTTCGCGGCGCCGGGCCGGCAGACCGCCCGCGACACCACCGAGTGGGGCGTGGCGGCGAATATCTCCCTCTCGGAGACCTCGGGCCTGCGGGCCGAGCACGACGCCCGGGAGGAGGCCGGCGGGGAGTCGAGCTGGGTGACCCGCGCCGACCTTACCCAGCGGATCGCCGAGCGGTGGCTGGCCACGGTGGGCCTGGGCCGGGACGAGCGCCGGGGCGGCACGGGCCAGGCCGACACCCGGGGGGTGCGCTCGGACCTCGCCGGCCAGCTCGAGTACGCCCACCCGGCCGGGTGGGCCCTGTACGGGTTCGCCCAGACCACGGTGGAGCGCACGGGCGACCGGCTCGACAACGACCGCCAGGGGGTGGGCGGCCGGGCCCGGATCGGCGAACGGCTCACGCTCTCGGCCGAGGCCTCCAGCGGCGACGGCGGGTTCGGGGGCACGGCCCAGGCCGACTACGCCGTGACCGACCGGACGCAGCTCTACCTGAGCTACCAACTCACCACCGACCGGACCGACGGGGGCTCGGGGGCGCGGCAGGGGAACCTCACCACCGGCGGCCGGACCCGGTTCACGGACACGACGAGCCTCTACGCCGAGGAACGGCTCACCCACGGGGACGCCCGGGCGGGCCTCACCCACGCCTTCGGGGTGGACTTCGCCCCGGACGAGGCCTGGGCCTTCGGGTTCGGCGCCGAGGTGGGCACGCTGGAGGAGCGAAACGCCGGGCGGCTCGACCGCAGGGCGGCCACGGTGAGCGCCGGCTACCGCCGGGAGGGGGTCAAGGCCTCGTCGTCCCTCGAGGCCCGCCGGGACGAGTCGGACGCCGAGACCCGCACCACCTGGCTCATGCGAAACGGGCTCACCTACCGGCTGGACGACGACTGGCGGCTGCTCACCAAGTACAGCTTCTCGGTGAGCCGGAGCAGCCGCGGCGAGTTCTACGACGGCGACTTCCGGGAACTCGTGGTGGGGTTCGCGTACCGGCCGGTGCGCCACGACCGCCTGAACGCCCTGGTCAAATACACCTTCTTCGAGGACCTCCCCTCCCCCGGCCAACTGGCCGTGGAGAACAGCCCGGCCGCGTTCTCCCAGCGAAGCCACGTGTTCTCGGCCGACGCCACCTACGACCTGGTGCGGTGGCTTTCGGTGGGGGGCAAGTACGGGCTGCGGCTCGGGGAGATCCGGCCCGAACGGGACCGGGGCGAGTGGTTCTCGAGCACGGCCCACCTGGCCGTGCTGCGGACCGACCTCCACCTGGTGCGGCGGTGGGACGTTCTGGTGGAGGGCCGATGGCTCCACGTCGAGGAGGCCCGGGACACGCGCCGGGGCGCCCTGGCGGCGCTCTACCGCCACGTGGGCCGGAACCTCAAGTTCGGGGTGGGGTACAACTTCACCGACTTCTCGGACGACCTGACCGACCTCTCCTACGACGACCGGGGGTGGTTCGTGAACCTGGTCGGCAAGTTCTAGCCCGTCCTCCCGGGGTGGCGCGCCGGGCCGGGGTGCGGGTAACATCCCGGACCCATCCGCGGCGGAGAAAGGCTGTGGAAGCCCTTTCCGGCCCCTGCGGGGCACCGCGGATCTTGGAGGTACCGGCCGGGCGAGATCCGGCGGGGGAACAGCGCCCCGCCGCGGCCCGGGCCGGAAGGGCACGAGTCGAACCGTCGCGGCTCGGGAGCCGCGCCCACAGGCTGGCACGGGCGATGACGCCGGAATGAGGGGTTTCGGCCGCCTCGCCGCCACGCAGCCCAGCCGCCCAGCGGAAGATGCCATGGAACACCGGTTTCCCCTGGAGGCCCGGATCGAGGTGCGCTGGCGCGACATCGATCCCCTGGGCCACGTGAACAACGCGGTCTATTTCACCTACTTCGAGATCGCCCGGGCCCGGTTCTACGAGGAGGTCCTGGGCGCCCGGGGCATCGAGGACATCGACTTCCTGGTGGCGTCGATCCGGTGCGACTACCTCTCGCCGGTGGTGTACGGCGAGGCGGTCACCGTGGGGATCCGGGTGGAGTGGGTCGGCCGCACGAGCTGGGCCTTCGCCTACGAGGCCCGGACCGGCGACGGCCGGGTGGTGGCCCGGGCCGAGAGCGTGCAGGTGCGGTTCGACCACGCGGCCGGCCGGCCCAAGCCGTTGGACGCCGACTGGCTCGCCCGGGTCGCCAAGGCCCAGGGCGCGATGCCCCCGCCGAAGCCGGATCCGTGCGGACGTTAGGACGTGCGGACGGGAGGACGGGAAACCGTGCGGACGCTAGGACGTGCGGACGGCTGAACTGCCGTGGGTCGCAGATCGCAGGTCGTAGGTCGCAGGTCGTAACAGCCGGACGACCAACGACAAACGACCTGCGACCAACGGAGGTTCACTCGACGAACGCCAGTCCCCCGATTCCCGGCCGTCGGGCGTCCTACCGTCCTACCGTCCTACCGTCCTACCGTCCTACCGTCCTACCGTCCTACCGTCCTACCGTCCCAACGTCCTACCGTCCCACCGTCCACCGGCGGAAACCGCATGGCCGCCATGAACCGGTCGCGGAACGCGGGGAGTCCGGCGAGCCCGAGGTGCTCGAGGGAGCGCACGGCCCGGCGCAGCCGCCCCCGGGCCCCGGCGTCGCGGAGGAAGGCCTCGCAGCCCCCCTGGCTCGTGTTGCCGGCGAACTCCACCCGGTCCGCCAGGCCCGGGGGCAAAAGCCCGATGCGCTCCAGGCCCCCGGGCCAGAGGTGAAGGCCGAACCCGCCGGCCAGCACCACCCGCCCGAGGTCCTCCGGCCCCAGGCCGGCCGCGTCCAGCAGGCAGTCCACCGCGGCCCGGATGGCCCCCTTGGCGAGCTGCACCTGCCGCACGTCGGCCTGGGTCAGGAACACCCCGTCGGCCAGATGCACCGCGGGCTTGCCCTCGTACTCCCCCAGGCGATCCCGCAGGGCGGCCGGCCCGGCATACTCCCCCGGCCGGAGCACCCGGCCCCTCGCGTCGATCACCCCCCGGTCCAGGAGCACCGCCACGGCGTCCAAGAGACCGCTCCCGCAGATCCCCCGGGCCGGTCCCCCCCCGATCACCTCCACGGTCAGGTCCCGGCCGTCCCAGCCCACCCGCTCGATGGCGCCCGCGGCGGCCCGCATGCCGAACCGGATGCCCATGCCCTCGAAGGCCGGCCCGGCCGCGGCCGAGGTCACGAGCCGGCGCACCCCCGTCGTCAGGGCCACCTCGCCGTTCGTGCCCACGTCCAGGAAGAGTTCCGGCCGCCGGGCCCGGAAGAACCCGGTGACCCAAAGGCCCACGGTCACGTCGCTTCCCACGAAGGCGTGGGCCACCGGGGGCAGGTAGAGCCGGGCGGCCGGGTTGGCCCCGAGGCCCCAGGGCCGAAGCGACCGGGCCGTCCCGGTGCGCAGCCGGTGGCGAAACGGCGCGTGGCCCAGGGGGGACGGGTCCTCGCCCACGGCCAGGTGGAGCATGGTGGTGTTGCCCCCCACGACCATCTCCAGGATCTCCTCGGGCTCCACCCCGGCCTCGCGGCAGCAGCCCGCCACGAGGTCCCGCACGGCCGAGCGCACCGCGTCCCGAAGGGCCCGCAGGCCCTCCGGCCGGCTCCCCACGAGGATCCGGCTCACCACGTCGTGGCCGAACCGGGTCTGGGGGTTCCTCCCGCTCCCCACGGCCAGCCGCTCCCCGGAGGGCAGGTCGAGGAGCGACACGACGAGCGTGGTCGTACCGAGATCGAGGGCCACCCCCCGGGGCCGCCACGCCACCTCCCACCGGGGGAGCGGCCGGGGCCGACCCCGGCCGAACCGAACGGCCCACCCGTCTGCGGCCCGGAACACCCGGACCGCGGGCCGCACGGGGGCGCCGCCCCCTCCCGCCGCGGCCACGACCCGGAGATCCGACTCCGGAGGGCGGGCCGGCTCGATGCGCCAGCCGTCTTCCGGCGCGAGCCGGCAGGCCAGGCGGACGCCGTCGGCCGCCTCGGCCGCCGAGAGCTTCTCGTGGGGGGTGGCCGGCACCCCGCCCGCGGCCCGGACCCGCACCCGGCACTTCCCGCACACCCCCTTTCCCCCGCAGGGCGCCTCCAGGTCGATCCCGGCCCGGCGAAGCGCGTCCAACAGCCTCTCGCCCCGGCGAAACGCGATCCGGCGTTCGCCGGGGGTCCAAACAAACTCGGGCATGGGGTGCTCCTTGCAAGCAAGTTCTCGCTGGGAGGCTGGGAGGCTGGGACGCTAGGACGCCAAAATCCTTTGTGATTCCAGCGGCAACGGCTCTCCCAACCCGTGGGAGCGGCTGCCGTATCGGGGGCCAGAATTCAGAGGTCAGAGGTCAGGCCCCCCTGTCCTCTGTCATCTGTCCACCGACCCCCGCCACGGAATCGGCTTGCAGGTTTCGGGCCCTGGGGGAGTTCCGCGGCCCAAAGGCCGCAGCCCGGCAAATGCCAAAAATTTTGCCGCAAACCCTTTTTCCCTTTTCCTCCCGTGCCGCCAAACATTTTGCGTCTTTGAACAGGGGCCGGCCCGACCTCCGAACCGGGCCTGTAGCATTTTTCCAAGTCGTATCCATGGGTTGCCGAACAAAGCCTCCTTTTCCCGGATCGGGGGCACGGCCCTTGCTCACCCTGCGGCCGAACATCCATCCCCCCATCCCCTTAGGAGGTTTGTCATGCCCGAGTCTCGAACCCCCTCCACCAAGCCGTACGACCCGGTCACCTTCTGGGTGTCGGCCGCCGTCACCGTGGCCTTCGTGTTGTGGGCCGTGGTGGCGCCCACATCGTTTTCCAACACGATCAACGCGGTGTTCTCCTGGACGACCACCCAGTGGGGCTGGCTCTACCTGCTCACGGCCTTTCTCCTGGTGGTGGCCTCGTTCCTGCTTCTCGTCACCGACTTCGGGAGCATGCGCCTCGGCAAACCCGACGACCGGCCGGAGTTTTCCAACTTCTCCTGGTTCGCCATGCTCTTCGGCGCGGCCATCGCCGCGGGCATCATCTTCTGGGGCCCGGCCGAGCCGGCCTACCACTACATGACTCCCCCGCCCTATTTCGGCGGCGAACCCAAAACGACCGAGGCCGCCGCCAACGCGATGACCCAGTCGTTCTTCCACTGGGGGCTTTCGGCCTGGGCCATCTATCTCATGCTCACCGTGCCCCTGGCCCACGCCTGCTACACCAAGAACCTGCCGTTCCGGTTCTCCAGCGCCTTCTACTATGTGCTGGGTGACCGGATCTTCGGAACCTGGGGCAAGGTCCTCGACATCTTCGCCGTGTTCGCCACCCTGGGCGGCCTGGCCACCACCACGGGCCTCGTGGCCCTGCAGATGAAGAGCGGCATCCAGTTCGCCTACGGGTTCGACGTGGGCACCGTGGGCACCTACGTGATCATCGGGCTCCTCACCGCCGTGTTCACCCTGGCCGTGTACACCGGCCTCGAGAAGGGCGTGAAACTGCTCGCCGACTGGCGCATGTACGCCACGATCGCCGTGTGGCTCTTCGTGTTCCTGGTGGGCCCGACCCGGTACTTCATGGACCTGTTCACCAACAGCCTCGGCCAGTACCTCCAGAACTTCCTCGGCCTGAGCCTCTACACCGAGCCCGGGGTCGCCGAGAAGTGGACCGGCGCCTGGACCGTGTTTTACTGGGCCTGGTGGATGAGCTGGGCGCCCTTCGTGGCCATGTTCATCGCCCGGATCTCCAAGGGCCGCACCATCCGCCAGACCGTGGCCGCCACCCTGATCCTGCCCACCCTGGCCGACTTCCTGTGGTACGCCGTGATCGGCGGGGCCGGGATCCACTGGGACGTGACCCAGACCATCACCGACCACGGGGTGGAGAGCGCGATTTTCGCCATCGCCCAGCACCTGCCCCTGACCCAGGTGCTCACCGTGGGGCTCGTGGTGCTCGTGGGCGTGTTCGTGTTGACCAGCGCCAACTCCGCGGCCATGGCCCTGGCCATGTTCGTGTCGGGCCACGAGACCCCGAGCCGCAACCTTCGGGCCTTCTGGGGCATCGCCCTCGGGGCCGTGGCGGCCGTGCTGGCCGGAACCGGGAGCCTCAAGGCCATCCAGACGGCCTCCATCGCCACCGCGTTCCCGCTCATGTTCCTGCTGCTCGCCGTGATCTACGGCACGTTCCGCGGGCTCTCCCGCTACCGCCGGGAGATGGCTGCAGAAGCCGCCCTGAAGGACGCCGCCTAGGAGAGTGGATCTCAAGAACGCAGACGCGGCCACTCGGTGGATCCGGGGGCGTTGACGGAGCGCGACGCCCGAGCATCGAGGGCGTCAGCGGAAGGCAAAGTCCCCGGATCCACCCCCGCGAGATAGGGAAGAAAGCCGCGATCGAGGGCAGTGAAACGGCTTCCGGCATTTCCAAGACGAGAGGAGAACCGACCATGTACGACCGCATGCACGAGTTCACGAACGAGGAACTCCAAAAGCTCCACGACGCCTCCATGGAACTGCTGCGCACCACGGGCGTGGCGTTCAACGAGCCCGAGGCTCTGGAGATCTTCAAGAAGCACGGCAAGCAGGTGGACGGCAAGATCGTCCGGCTCACCGAGGACGACGTGCGGGCCGCCCTCGAGACGGCCCCGAGCCGGTTCGTGATCCACGCCCGCAACCCCGCGAACGACGTGGCCGTGGGCGGCGACGACTTCGCCCTGGCCCCCGGCTACGGCGCCCCGTTCGTGGTGACGGCCGACGGCGAGCAGCGCGAGGCCACCCTGGAGGACTACGACCGGTTCTGCAAGCTGGTCCAGACCTCCCCCTACCTCGACATGAACGGGTTCATGATGGTGGAACCCTCGGACGTGCCGAGCGACACGGCCCACCTGGACATGCTCCTGTCGAGCATCCTCCTTTCGGACAAGGCGTTCATGGGCGCCCCGGTGTCCCGCCAGGGCGCCCGGGACACCATCGAGATGGCCGGCCGGATCTGGGGCGGCCCCGAGGCGATCCGCAACAAGCCCGTCACGATCTCGCTCATCAACTCCCTCTCCCCGCTCCAGTTCTCGGAGGAGATGGCCGCAAGCCTCATCGAACTCGCCCGGTACGGCCAGCCCTGCATCGTGGCGGCCCTCATCATGGCGGGGTCCTCCGGGCCGGTGACCCAGGCCGGGGTGCTCGCCCTCCAGAACGCCGAGATCCTGGCCGGCATCACGCTGGCCCAACTCGTGAACCCCGGCACCCCGGTGGTGTACGGCTCCACCTCGTCGGCCATGGACATGCGAAGCGGCGGGCTTTCCATCGGGGCCCCCGAGTACTCCATGTTCGTGTCGGCCGCCGCCCAGATGGCCCGGTTCTACGGGCTCCCGTGCCGGAGCGGCGGCGCGCTCACCGACAGCCACGTGCCCGACGCCCAGGCCGGGATGGAGTCGGCCCTCTCCCTCGTGACCGCGGTTCGCAACGGGGTGAACTTCGTCCTCCACGCCGCCGGGATCCTCGGCTCCTACATCGCCATGAGCTTCGAAAAGTTCCTCCTCGACGAGGAACTGTGCGGCATGGTGAAGAAGCTCGCCTCGCCCGTGGCGGTGACCGACGAGACCATCGACCTGCCCACAATCCAGAAGGTGGGCATCGGCGGCCAGTACCTGACCCAGCCCAAGACGTTCAAGCTGTGCCGCACCGAGTTCTTCCTGCCCAAGCTCGCGAACCGCGCCAACTACGAGGGCTGGAAGCAGGCCGGGGGCCTCGACGCCCGCCAGCGGGCCGCCCAGGCCGTGGAGGACCGGCTCGCCCGGTACCAGAAGCCCGAGATCGATCCCGACGTGGAACGGGACCTGGCCGCCTACGTGCAGACCCGCAAGCGCGGCGGGTAGGGGCCTGCCATGCGCTGGCTCGATGCCAACCTCGACCGCCGGGTGTTCTGGGGCTCGACCCTCCTGGTGCTGCCGTTCCTGGTGGCCGGGGCGGTGGCCCCCGAGGCCACGGGGCAGGCGGCCTCGGCCGTGCTCTCGGCGGTGACCACGAACCTCGGGGGGGTCTACCTGGCCCTGGTGAGCCTGTTCGTGGCGGCCGGGCTCGCCCTGGCGGTCTCGCCCCTCGGGCGGATCCGGCTGGGCCGGGACGGCGAGGCCCCGGAATTCAGCCGCACGAGCTGGTTCGCCATGCTGTTTTCGGCCGGCATGGGGATCGGCCTCGTGTTCTGGTCGATCGCCGAGCCCATGTACCACTTCACCTCGCCCCCCACGGGCGCGGCCGGCACCCCCGAGGCGGCCCGACTCGCCTTCGAGATCTTCTTCTTCCACTGGGGGGTGCACGCCTGGGGCACGTACGTGGTGGTGGGCCTGGCCATCGCCTACTTCCACTTCCGCAAGGGGGAGCCGGCGCTCGTGTCCCGGTGCCTGGTGCCCCTGATCGGCCGCCGGCTGGCCGAGGGATGGCTGGGGGCCGTGGTGGACGTGCTCGCCATCTGGGCCACCGTGATGGGGGTGGTGACCTCCCTGGGGCTCGGGGCCCTGCAGATCACGAGCGGGCTTCACCTGAGCGCGGGGCTCCCCGACGGGGTCGGCACCACGCTGGCGGTGATCGGGGTCATCACGCTTCTCTTCATCGCCTCGGCGGTGAGCGGGGTCGACCGGGGCATCAAGATCCTGTCGAACCTCAACGTGATCCTGATGCTCCTCCTGCTCGGGTTTTTCCTCGCCTACGGCCCCACCCGGGCCATCGCCACCACCTTCGGCCGGGCCCTCGGGGACTACCTGCGGGACCTCGTGCCCCTGTCCACGAGCACGGTGCTCTTCGACAACCCCGGGTGGACCCGGGCCTGGACCGTGTTCTACTGGGCATGGTGGGTCGCCTGGGCCCCGTTCGTTGGGGCGTTCATCGCCCGGATCTCCCGGGGCCGCACCGTGCGGGAGTTCGTGCTCGGGGTCATGGTGGCCCCCGCGCTCTTCTCGTTCGCCTTTGCCGCGGCCCTGGGGGGCACCGCGGTGCACATCGACCTCCACCGGG
>NZ_BAAHXI010000078.1:0-15826 GCF_054656955.1 Deferrisoma palaeochoriense | reverse complement strand
TTGGGGATCCACAAGAAGAAGGAGCGGGTGCTCTTCGACATGGAAGCCCGCCGCCAGCTCGAGGTGTAGAAAAGAGCCGGATACCCCACACGAAAACGGGGCCCCGGTCGGGGCCCCGTTCTTGTCTCGGCCACAGGAGGCTCCGCTCAGGACGAGTCGAAGGCAACCAGAACCCGGCGGGCCGATTTCACGCAGCGGCGGGCCGCCTCGAGGGCCCCGGAGGCCGATTCGGCGGTGAACAGTTCCCACGGGAGCGTATAGGTGGATTCGTCCCCGTAATCGGTTAGGAAATGCTCGGCCGACCCCAGGCTCAGGAAATCCGGAAGGCAGGAGCGCAGCTCGGTGGCCAGCGAGTCGGGCACCCGCCCGGTTTCGAGCAAGGCAACGAGGGCTTGGGCCGGCTCGTGGGTTTTCGGGGGCACCCCAAAGATCGCCAAGACCGCCTTTCCCGCGTTTTCCACCGACAGTTGCGCATTATCCACGCAGGAGCGCCACCGTTCGAGCTCGAAATCCTGCTCGGCTTCCCGCAGGAACCCTTCGGCGAGCGCGAGCCGATAGGAAATCTCGTCACGCGATCTCACGGTACCCGCGCCAACTCAGTTCCCAGTCCTTGGGGGGAGGTTTCGGGAACAGCCACATGAGGGTCGCCCCGACCCGCTCGCGCCGCAGACCAGACCGTTCGATCGCACGGGCGGCCCGTTCCCTCCACGGCTCGAAGTAGTCGGCCCCGTATAGGCACACGCCGTCGGCGCAGACGTCGAGGAGCAGGGGCGTTAGCGACCGCTCGAACTCCTCGGGGGTTTTGGCCACAAAGCCGAGCCGGCCCGGCACCTCACGCAACACGGCCAACTGCGCGGATGCGAGTTCCCGCTGGCGTGCCAGGGGATCGGGCGGCAGGCCCTCGGCGACCACAAGAATGTCGTGGTCGCTCAACCGAGAGGCGTCACCGCGGGCTCGAGATCCGAACAACACCACGCAGCGGAGACGCGGCCCGAATCGGCGCCGAAGTTCGTTTACAAGCGGTAGATATCCACGCCGCACGGACGGATGCATGAAACCTCGCCTTCCCCCTCCCATCGGAAGGGCAGGTTTTCCTCCGAGGTCCAGCGTACCCGGAAATTTCGCCGAGATCCAGGCTGCTCGGCCGCGCCCGTCGGTCGCGCCGCCCCCTACGGCAAAGGCTTCGACAGGGTGAACGCGCCCCGGAGTTCGCCCGCGCGAAAGCCGGTGGCCCGGTCCTCGGGGTAGAGTTCCCGGATCTTGGTCGCAAGCCCCGGGGCCAGGTTCTCGCCGTGACAGGTGAGGCACGGGGTTCCGGTGGGAATCGCCTTCAGGTACCGGAACCGCTTGCCGTCGGGCCCGTCGACGACCTCGGCGATCTCCAGCGACGCCGCAGGCTTGCCTTGGGAGAGCCGCCGCGCCAGCGCCTCGAGGCCCTGCCGCTCCCAGGCGTCCGGTGCGTTCCGGGGGTTTCGCACCCGAAGCGCCGTGCGGCCGACCCGCCATCCCGAGCGCTCCGAGAGCTCCCGGGCGATCTTCGGGGCCTTCTCCCGGCACACGGCCACGGCCCGTTCCGGGCCGCCCTCCTGGAGGGCCGCCACGAGTTCGCCTTTGAGCCGGGACGCGAACGTCTTGACGAGCCCCCGGGCCTCCTCCAGGTCCCCGGCCCGGGCCGGCCCGGCCGCGGCCAGCGCGAGCCCCAACGCTGCCACCAGGATTCTCCGCATGTGTCACCTCCTCTGTGAAACCTATTCCGCGATATTGCGCGGGAAATTGTAGGCCGTTCGCCGGGCCCGCACAACGCCGGGGTGCCGGGTCAGAAGAGCCCGCCCAGGCTCCCGGCGTATCCCGTGAGCTCCACGTAGCCCTCGCACGTGACCCGCCTGCCCGCCGAGGTGCCCGAGCCCCACACGGCGCCCTCCCAGTAGGTGACGCCCGTGGTGCCCGAGGTCACGAGTTCCTGATCCTGGAGCAGGGGGTCCACGGTGAGGTCGATCCCGGCCCACGGCACCCGGACCCGCCACCGGATCGGGTAGCGGCCCCCCGAGCGGGGGCTCGTCCAGTGGGCCAGGGGCGTGAGCTCGAACGAGCCCCAGGGCAGATGCTTTGGGGTGCCGTCGGGCCCGACCAGGGTGCCGGAGCTCGCCGGTTCGACCGCGCCGTCGGTGCGCCGGAGCACGTAGAGCATGAGGTCCCGGCCGTCCGAGAGGTGGAGGCTCACCCAGTCCCACCCGGCCTGGTCTTCCGCGAGCTGGTTCGAGCCGAACTCCTGGTCGAACCAGCTCGTGCCGGTGACCTCCCGCTCGCCCCGGGGTGTGCGGACCCGGCCCCGGGTGGCGAGATCGGTGAGGGAGGCGTAGTAGCTGGCCTGGCCCGGCCGGGGCCCCTTTCGGCTCAGGCCGCCCGCACCGTGGAGCACCGGGGGCTTTCGGGGGGTGAGTTCCAGGTCCACCCCGAACTCCCCCTCCCGGGCCCGCACCCGGATCACCCCGTCTTCGCCCCGCCGGGCCTCCCAGTCGAGCACCCACACCCCCAGGTCGTCGGGTGCGGCGCCCGCGAGGCCGGGGCCCGGCCGGGAGGCGCGGTCGGCGTACCGGAACGCGCCCCCCGGCCCGTCGGTGACGGCCAGGTGGGCCAGAAACACGTCGCGGACCGACCAGGGGTTCTCGGGCCGCGCGGGCTCCGGCCGGAGGGCCACCCGGAACACCGTGAACTGGTAGCCGTATCGGCCGCCCTCGGCGTCCCGGAGGTTCCCCGTGAAGTACCACCACTCGGTGCGGTAGGCCGGGTGGGCGCCGAAATCCCGGGGGAACGACCACTCCCGGGGCCGGTCGGCCTGGGGCCAGGCGAACCCCTCTCCGGCGCACGCCGTCCCGGAGAGGGCCAGGGCCAGGACCACCGCCCAAACCCACCGGAGCCTTCCCCATCTTCCTTTCATCACTCCTCCCGGATCTGCATCTGGGGAAACGTGCGCCACACCCGGTACATCGGGTACAGGGCCGCCGCCGCGCTCGCGGCCAGCGCGACGCCGAACGCGGCCAGGTAGGGCCCCGGGTCGGGCTTCCAGAACACGGTCCAGTGGAAGCTCTGGAGGTTGATCACCCGGATCAGCACGATCCCCAGCACCGTGCCGGCCCCGGCGGCCAGGGCGAAGCTCAGAAGCCCCAGGGCGAGCCCCTCCACCAGGGTCATGGCCGCCACCTGCCCCGTGGAGAACCCCAGGGCCCGCAGGATCCCGAACTCCCGCTGCCGCTCCAGGTAGAGGGTGGTCAGGGCCCCGGCGATGCCCAAAAACGCCACCGCCACCGCGATCCAGCGCATGGACCGGGTGACCCCGAAGGTGGCGTCGAACACGGCCAGGATCTCGTCGTGGAGGGCCTTTTGGTCGAGCACGGGCAGGCCCCGGGCCGCCGCGAGCTCCCGCACCCGGCGGAGGGCCTCGGGGCCCCGGGGATCGCCGGGCTCCAGGAACACGCCGAGGCTGTCGATGGTGGGGTCGCGGAACACCCGAAGGTAGGTCGACCGGTCCATCATGACGACCCCGTGTTCCGAGGTATAGTCGTAGAACACCCCGGCCACGGGGAGCCGCACCGGCCCACCGGCCCCCTGGAGTTCCACGGACCCGCCCCGCCCCACCCCGAACCGCCGGTAAAAGCTCTCGGAGACGATCGCGCCGCCCCGGGCCACGGCGTCCCAGGCCCGGTCGTCTCCCTGGAGCCAGTCGAACCGGGCAAACCGGCGGAGCACCCGGGCGTCCACCGCCGTGACGAAGACCGTGGCGTCGCCGTACCGGATCCGCACGTTCCGGTAGGGGTCGAGGCCGGCGACCCCGGGGATCCGGCGCACCTCGTCGTAGAACTCGGCCGGCACCTCGATCTCGGCCTGGGGGGCCACGTAGAGGGCGCCCGTGAGCTGGCCGGTCATCCACCGGACGAGGGTGTGGCGGAAGCTCCCCACCAGGATGGAAAGCGCCACGGTCATGGCCAGGGCCACCCCGAAGGCGGCCACGGCCACGGCCGCCCGGCCCCCGCTGCGCCGGAGGCTCCCCACGGCCACCCGGCCCACCAGGCCGGCGGCCCGGCCGGCCAGGGCTTCGAGGGGCCGGCCCAGGGCCTTGAGGAGGAGCCCGGCCTCGAGGCTTGCGGCCACCAGGAGCCCGAACGCCCCGGCGAACCCGGCGTACACGTGGACCGAGGCCGGGAAAAAGAGCGCCCCGCTCACCCCGGCCACCCCGAGCCCGATCCAGCCGGCCCGCCGGGCCGCCCGGTCCGCGCCCCGCTCCGGCACCCGGCCCCGCAGGGCGGCCACCGGGTCCGCCGTGACGAGGTCCCGCAGGGGGTAGGCGGCCCCCAGGAGGCTCGCTCCCCACCCCAGGACGACCCCGGCGACGGCCCCGGCCCAGGTCCATTCGGGCGGCTGGGGCCGCAGGAAGAAATACACCTGACTCACGGCCTCGCCCACCCGGGCCGTCAGCCCCCTGCTCAGGGCGAAGCCCAGGGCCGATCCCAGGATCCCGCCGGCGAGGCCCAGGATCCCGAGTTCCACCAGGAACGCGCCGGCCACCTCCCGGCGGTACACCCCGAGGCTCCGGAGCACCCCGGCGTCGCGCCGCCGGGTCACCACGGCGAACATGGCCGTGTTGTACACGAGAAAGACGCCGACGAAGAGGCCCATGAGCGAAAGGGCCTCCAGGTTGAGGCGAAACGCCCGGAGCATCTCCCGCAGGGTGCGGGCCCGCTCCCCGGCCCCCTCCACCCGAAACCCCGTTCCCCACCGGGCGCGGAACCCCTCGGGGTCGGTAAGAACCAGGTCCACCCGGTCCACCACGCCCCGGAGTCCCAGGAGTTCCTGGGCCGTGGCGAGGTCCACCAGGATCACCGGCTCCCCGGCCGGGTTGGGGAAGGTGCCGAGCACGGTGAGGTCCCCCCGGGCCGTGGCCAGCCGGCCCCCGGGTTCGAGCCCCAGCCGGCCGGCCGTGGCCCGGTCGACGAGGCAGGTGTCGGGCTCGGTCAGGAACCGGAACCCCGCGTCCTCGGGGGGGGCCAGGTCGGGCCGGAACGCCCTGTCGAGCAGGGGATCGACGCCGAGGAGCCGCACGATCTCCCCCGAGGCGAGGCCGACCCGCCGGTCGATCACCGGGGAGAAGGCGGCCACCGCCGGATCGCGGGCCACCCGGGGCAGCACCGTTTCCTCCAGGGGCCCGGCCGGCCGGGCCAGGGTGTGGGTGGCCTTGCCCGACAGGAACTCCACGGCCCGGGTGAGGCTTCCCAGGGCGGCCCGGGCCGAGAGGGCCATGCCCACGGCCGAGGCCACCCCGAAGGCGATCCCGAGGACCTGCAGGAGGCTCAGGGTTTTCCTTCGCGGCAGATACCGGAGGAACGCCCGGACCACGGTGGTCACGGCGAGACGTCCTCCGTCAGCCGTCCGTCGGCCATCCGGAGCACCCGGTCGGCGGCCCGGGCGGCCCGCTCGCTGTGGGTGGCCATCACGAGGGCCGCGCCCCGGTCCCGGGCGGCCCGGCACAGGAGGGCGAGCACCTCGTCCCCGGTGCGGGTGTCCAGGTTCCCGGTGGGCTCGTCGGCCAGGATGGCGGCCGGGTCCTTCACCAGGGCCCGGGCCACGGCCACCCGCTGCTGCTCGCCGCCCGAGAGTTCGTGGGGGTACCGGTGGGCCTTGTCCGCCAGGCCCACGGCCTCCAGGGCCTCGTCGGCCCGGCGGGGGTCGGCCCGGCCCCGGAGTTCCAGGGCCAGGAGCACGTTCTCCCGGGCCGTCAGGGTGGGCAGCAGGTTGAAGAACTGGAACACGAACCCGAGCCGTTCCCGCCGAAGCCGGGTGCGGCCGTGCTCTCCCAGCGCCCGGAGGTCCTGGCCCGCCACCTGGACCGTTCCCCGGTCGGGCCGGTCGAGCCCCGCCACGAGGTTCAGGAGCGTCGTCTTGCCCGACCCGCTGCGGCCCACCACGGCCACCACCTCCCCCGGCCGCACGGCGAACGTCACGCCCTGGAGGGCCGGCCCGTCGGCCCGGGCGTAGGTCTTCCAGAGGTCAAGGACCTCGACGGCGTGGGACGGTTCCACCACAAGCCCTCCGGGGCACCGGGAGAAGGAGAGGGACCCAAGTGTACCCCCTGGCCGCCGAAGCGCGAGGCGGGTGCCGGGTCATGGGGCTCCTTCCGCGCCGATCCACTCCACCACCCGGCAGACGGCGGCCGCGAGGAACGAGAGGTCCTCCTCCGAGATCACGAAGGGCGGCATCACGTAGACGAGCCGGCCGAAGGGGCGCACCCACACCCCCTCCTCCACGAACCGCGGCTGCACCCGCACCATGTCCACGGGTTCGGTGAGCTCCACGACCCCGATCGCGCCGAGAACCCGCACGTCGGCCACGTGGGGGAGCCCCGCACAGGGGGCGAGGCCCCGCCGGAGCCCCGCCTCGATCCGGGCCACCCGCTCCTGCCAGGGGCTTTCGAGGAGGAGCCGCACGCTCGCGGCGGCCACGGCGCAGGCGAGCGGGTTCGCCATGAAGGTGGGCCCGTGGAGGAACACCCCGGGCTCCCCCGAGCAGATCCCCTGCGCGACCCGGGTGGTGGTCAGGGTGGCGGCCAGCGTCATGTATCCGCCGGTGAGCGCCTTGCCCAGGCACAGGATGTCGGGCGCGATGCCGGCGTGCTCGCAGGCGAAGAGCCGGCCGGTGCGGCCGAACCCGGTGGCGATCTCGTCGGCGATGAGGAGCACGTCGTGCTCATCGCACAGCTCCCGCACCCGTTTGAGGTACGAGGGCGAGTAGAACCACATGCCCCCCGCCCCCTGGACGACGGGCTCCAGGATCACGGCGGCCACCTCTTGGCGGTGGGCCTCGAGGAGCCCGGCGAACGGGGCGATGTCGGCCTCGGCCCAGGGGTCGTCGAACCGGCAGCGGGGGGCGGGGGCGAAGAGGTGCTCGGGGAGGAGGCCCCGCCAGATGCGGTGCATGCCCGTCTCCGGGTCGCACACGCTCATGGCCCCGAAGGTGTCGCCGTGGTAGCCCCGGCGGATCGTGAGGAGCCGCCGCCGCTCCGGCCTCCCCACGGCCTGCCAGTACTGGAGGGCCATCTTGATCGCCACCTCCACGGCCACCGAGCCCGAGTCGCAGAAAAACACCCGGTCCAGGGGCGCTGGGGTGAGGTCCACGAGGAGCCGGCCCAGTTCGGCCGCGGGGGGGTGGGTGAGCCCCCCGAACATCACGTGGCTCATGCGCTCGAGCTGCTCGGCCGCGGCGCGGTTGAGCTCGGGCACATTGTACCCGTGGATGGCCGACCACCAGGAGGCCATGCCGTCGATCAGGGTGCGGCCGTCGGCGAGCTCGAGGCGCACCCCCCGGGCCCCCACCACCGGGAACACCGGCACGGGGCTCTCCACCGCGGCGTAGGGGTGCCACAGGTGCTTCCGGTCGAAGGCGATCCAGTCGAAGGAAGGGTCGGTCATGGTCGGGCTCTCCGGGAGGGTTAGGCGTCGCTTGCGCCGCCTACCCTGGCAGAGGGCCGCGGCGATTTCAACCGACCGGCGGAGTCGCCTCGTCCTCCGGGGCTTTACAGACGGCCCCGGCTGTGGGACGGTCGGACGGGCATGAACCCGAAGGAGACGGCGGCATTCCTTTGTCACCCCCCGGCGAAAGGAGGACTCCCATGGCCGATGTGATCGACTACGAGATTCACGGAGCGGAGATGCAGCTCGTGGAGGTGGAGCTCGACCCCGGGGAGGCCGTGCGGGCCGAGGCCGGGGCCATGACGTTTCTGGAGGACGGGGTCGAGATGCAGACCTCCACCGGCGGGGGGCTCTTCTCGGGCCTTAAGCGCATGGTCACCGGCGAGAGCTTCTTCATCACCTCGTTCGTGAACCGAAGCCGGGGAAAGCGCCGGGTGGGGTTTGCGGCCCCGTACCCGGGCCGGATCGTGCCGCTGGACCTCGGGGCGCTCGGGGGCGCCTTCCTGTGCCAGAAGGACGCATTTCTCTGCGCCGCGGCCGGGGTGGAGATCGAGGTGGCCTTCACCCGGAAGTTCGGGGTTGGGCTCTTCGGCGGCGAGGGGTTCATCCTCCAGAAGCTCACGGGCGACGGGATGGCGTTCGTCCACGCCGGCGGAACCGTGATCGAGCGGGACCTGGCGGCGGGCGAAACCCTCCGGGTGGACACCGGCTGCCTGGTGGCCTTGGCGCCCACGGTCACCTACGACATCCAGACGGTGGGCGGGTTCAAGAACGCCCTCTTCGGGGGCGAGGGGCTCTTCCTCGCCCGGCTCACCGGGCCCGGGCGGGTGTACCTGCAGAGCCTGCCGTTCTCGCGGCTCGCCGACCGGATCGCCTCGGCCGTGCGCCGAAGCACGGGCTCCGGCGACGCCCAGGGCGGGCTGCTGAACCGGTTCCTGGGGGACTGACGGGGGCGGGGGTTCGCGAGGGCTCGGCCGCGGGCGTGAAGCGGCCTCACACCGCGAGGTACCGTTCCTGGATTTCCGTGTTGTCGAGCAGTTCTCGCCGCGTTCCGTGGAACACCACCCGGCCTTTCTCGATGACGTAGCCGCGGTCGGAAACCTCGAGGGCGAATCGGGCGTTCTGCTCGGCCAGGAGGATGGGGATCTGGCCCTTGAGGGACGCGATGACCTCGCCCAGGGCCTCCACGATCACCGGGGCGAGCCCCTCGCATGGCTCATCCAGGAGGAGCACCCTGGGGTTGCCCATCAGGGCCCGGGCGATGGCCAGGAGCTGCTGCTCCCCGCCGCTGAGTTCCCCGCCCTTCCGGCGCCGGAGCCGCTGCAGCAGGGGAAAGGTGTCGAACACCCGCTCGAAGCTCCAGGGTTCCAACCCCGGCCGGGGCGGCAGGACGGCCACCTCCAGGTTCTCGTCCACCGTGAGGCCGGGGAAGATCCGCCGGTCCTCCGGCACGTAGCCGACACCGGCTCGCACGTTCTCGTACACGGGCCGGCCGGTGAGGTCTCGGCCGTCGAACACCACCCGGCCCTCGGCCGGGGGCACGTACCCCACGATGGCCTTCATGGTGGTGGTCTTGCCGGCTCCGTTCCGGCCCAGCAGGCATACGATCTCCCCCCGGTCCAGGGCCAGGTCCACGCCCTGGAGCACGTGGCTGTCGTCGTAGTACGCGTGCACGCCCCGAACCTCAAGAATCAAGCGACCCCCCCAGATAGGCCTCGCGCACCCGGGGATCGGCGCGGATCTCGCCGGGCGCACCCTCGGCCAGCAGGCGCCCCTGGTGGAGCACGTAGATGTAGTCGGCCACGGAGAACACCACCTTCATGTCGTGCTCGGTCAGAAAGAACGTCACGCCCGACCCCTCGGCCAGTTGCCGGATGAGGCCCACCATCTGCTCGGTCTCCTCCGGGGTCATGCCGGCCGTGGGCTCGTCGAGGAGCACCAGCTTGGGCCGGAGGGCCAGGACCAGGGCGATCTCGATGCGGCGCTTGTCGCCGTAGGGCAGCTCCGAGGCCCGGCGGCCGGCCTCGGCCGCGAGCCCCACGCGCTCCAGGATCCCGAGGGCCTCGTCCACCCGCTCGGGGGCCCGGTGGTGGGCCCGCAGGAACCCCATCCCCTTGCCGTCACGCAGGGTCAGGGGCACGAGCACGTTTTCCAGCACCGAAAGCCCGGGGAAGATGTTCGTGATCTGGAACGACCGCAGGAGTCCGAGCCGGGCCACCCGGTGGGCCGGGAGGCCCGTGATCTCCCGGCCGTCGAACCAGACCCGTCCCCCGGTGGGCGCAAAGCGACCCGACACGCAGTTGTAGAAGGTGGTCTTGCCTGCCCCGTTGGGCCCGATGAGGGCCGTGAGCCGGCCGGGGGCCACCCGCACGGAGACGTCCTGGAGCACCTGGAACCGGCCGAACCGGTGGGAGAGGTTCTCCACCCGCAGGAGGGCCGTCTCAGCCACCGCCCGCTCCTTTCCGGGAGCGCACGAACCCCACGGCCGTGCCCAGGAGCCCTTCGGGGAAGAAGATCACCACCGGGATCAGAACGGCCCCCAGAACGAGCATCCAGTTTTCGGTGAAGTGGGTCACGACCTGCTCCAGGGCGAAAAACGCCGCCGCGCCGAACAGGGGGCCGGGGAACACGCCGGCTCCGCCCAGGATCGTCATGAGCACCGGCCGGGCCGAGGCGGACCAGTGCATCAGGTCGGGGGTGGCCATCTGGTTGAACAAGCAAAAGAGCACCCCAGCCACCCCCGACAGGGCTCCGGAGAGCACGAAGGCCGCGAGCCGATACCGGGGCACGGCCCCGCCCACGAAGGCGAGCCGCTCCCTGTTCTCCCGGCTCGCCCGCAGGATGAGCCCGAACGCCGAGCGCTGGACGCGCCACAGCAGGGCCACCCCGGCCGCCACCACGGCCAGGGTGAAAAAGTACATATGGACCGGTGCGTACAGGCTGATCCCCCCCGGGAGACCGGGCACCGCGAACCCGGACAACCCGTCGCTGCCGCCCGTGCCCTCCCGCCAGTTGTGGGCCACGGTGTAGAGCATCATGCCGAAGCCCAGGGTGAGCATGGCGAAGAAGATCTCGTCGCGCCGCACGCACAGGTACCCGATGACGGCCGCCACTGCGGCCGCCCCGCCCACCCCGGCCACGAACGCAAGCCCCAGGGAGGGGGGGCCGTGCAGGAGCACCAGGGCCGCACCGTAGCTCCCCACACCGAACAGGGCGGCCTGGCCGAACGACAGAAGGCCGGCCCCGCCGAAGAGCAGATTGAAGCTCATGGCGAACAGCCCCATGATCAGGACCTCGGTGGCGAGGAACACCCAGTACACGGGCACCGCGAAGGGCCAGGCCACCAGGGCCCCCAGCACGGCGAGCCATCCGACCAGCCTCCCGGAAGCCCGCACCCCTAGGCCTCCTGCCCGAACAGGCCGCGGGGCCGCACCAGGAGCACGAGGGCGAGCACGAGATAGGGCAGAGCCATCTGGGCCCGGCCCGCGAACACCGTGCCGAACGCCTCGAAGAGCCCCAGCACCAGGGCTCCGAGGAACGCGCCCGGGAAGCTCCCGAGCCCCCCGACCACCACCACGATGAAGCTTTCGATGATGATGCGCTCCCCCATAGCCGGGCCCACGCTCTGGTGGGGGGCGGCCAGGGCCCCGCCCAGGGCCGCGAGCCAGGCGCCAAACGCGAACACCGCGGTGAACAGGGCCGGCACCCGGATCCCGACCCCCTCGGCCATTTCCCGGTCCATGGCGGCGGCCCGGATTACCTTGCCCCACCGGCTGAACCGGAAAAACGCCCACAGGGCCAGGCCCACCGCCGGGCCGGCCAGCACCAAGAACAGCCGGTAGGCCGGGTACGATCGGCCCAGGACCGACACCACTCCCGCAAGCGCGGCCGGGGGGTCCACGACATGGTAGCCCGGGCCCCACAGCACCCGGACCCCGTCGTCAAGAACCAGCAGGATCGCGAAGGTGAGCAGCAGCTGGAAGCTCAGGTCCCGCGCGTAGACTCGCCGCAGGAGCCACCGTTCCGTGGCGGCCCCCACCAGGGCCGTGACCACCGGGGCCACCGCCACCCCCAGCCAAAACGATGGAAACCACCGGATGCTCTGCATGCACAGGTACGCGCCCAGCATGAAGAACGACCCGTGGGCGAAGTTCAAGACCCCCAGCACCCCGAACACCGTGGTGAGCCCCGCGGAGATCAGGAACAGCAGCATCCCCCAGCTCAGGCCGTTCAGCAGGTTCACGAGGAACGCGTCCATGGGCACTCCGGGCGCACCGGGGCCTCGGAAGCCCCGGGCGCGCAGCCCGGGGCCCCGAGGAACGCTATTTGGCCAGGTTGCAGCCGGTCTCCGACACGGGCGGGGTCACCTGTTCGGCCGGGAACACCTGAACGGGCTTCAGGATGGGGATGGGATAGGCCGGGTCGTGGGCGATTCGGCCCCACGTGGCCGGGGTCAGGGCCTGGTGGTCTTCCTTACGCAACGTGATGGGGCCAACGGGCAGTTCCACGCTCAAACCTTCGAGCGCGTCAACCACCGCCTCCTTGTCGGTGGATCCGGCCTTTTCGGCAGCCGCCTTGAAGGCGTACACCGCGCCGTAGGCGCCGTGGGCGTTGTAGGACGGGTACTGGTCATACCGCTTCAGATAGGAATCCACGAAGGCCTTGTTGCGGGCCGAGTCGTTGGCCAGGAACCAGTACCGTGTGCCCACCCAGACCCCCTCGGGCATCTTGTCCTTCAGGGCGTAGAGCACCTCCACGGCCCCGCCCAGGGACATGAGCACGTCGAACCGGCCGTCGAAGAACCCCAGATCCCGGGCTTGGCGCACGAAGTCGATGAGATTCCCCCCCCACAGAGAGATGAACACGCCCTCGGGCTTGGCGTCCATGATCTTGGTGATGTACGAACTGAAGTCCGTCGTCTTGATGGGGGCAAAGGCCACCTTGTCTTCCGGCAGAAACGTAGCGTCGGGGCGAAGCTCCTTCAGGTATTTCTGGAAGTACTCCCACGACTGGTGGCCGAAGGCGTAATCGGGGCCGACCGTGGCCCAGACCCTCGCCTTGCTCTTCGCGGCCACCAGGGCGCCGGCCTTGCAATTCTGGTTGATGTTCACCGAGACGCGGAAGGTGTACCGGTTGCACACCGATCCGGTGACGTCGGGGGTCGCCGCGTGGGTGATGATCAGGGGGGTGCGCAGTTCCTTCATGGCCGGCACCACCGACTTGGCCACGCCGCTGGAGTCCAGCCCGATCACGGCGTCCACACCCTCCTCGTACACCAGCTTCCGGATGGCACGGAGGGCGACATCGGGCTTTCCGGTGGAGTCCTCAAAGTACCCTTCCACCTTGCGCCCCAGGATGCCCCCGGCCGCATTGATCTCGTCGATGGCCAGCTCCGCCCCCTTTTTGGCGAACTGGCCGTAAGTGGAGAACGGACCGGACATGATGTACACGAACCCGAGTTTGATCGGCTTCGCGGCGTGGGCGACTGGCGGCCCCAGGAAGAGCGCGGCGATCCCCAGGGCCAGCATCGTCCCAATCCACCTTCGTCTCGTACCCATGTGAACCTCCTTTCCCCAGGCGGGTGAAGGACCGGCGGACCGGTCCATGAGCAGGGTCCGGCGTGGGCAACCCGGAGCCCCCCTATCGCCGGAGGGTTCCGTCCAGAACGCCGCCAGTATACCTTGGACTCGATCCATGCAAAGCCCCGATCCAAAGGCCCGAAGGGCTCATGGGCATCTCCCGGCGCGCGGGAGCGCGCGGCGGCGCAGGCGTTCTTTGGCCCGAGCTTTCCTCACACCTCCACGAGACCCAGGTCGGCGAAGGGGTGGAAGTCGCGGTCGTTGTGGAGGAGGGGGACCCGGTTTTCGATGCACCAGGTCGCGATCAGGCAGTCGATGGTCTTGCGCACCGTGACGCCCCGGCGGCGGAGGGCCCGGTAGTGGGCCGCGCTCTTTCGCGCCACCACTTCTCCCACCAGCGGGACGACCGGGAACGCCTGAAACGCCCGCTCCACCCTCGCCACGTCATGCTCGGTTCGGAGCCCCTGGAGGATCTCCGCCAGGATCAGGTCCCCCACGAGGATCTCCTCGCGCCCAAGCAGCCGCTTGAGCTTGACGGTGTGGGGCACGGTGCGGGCCCGGAAGAGGTCGATCCAGACCGAGGTGTCGACGAGAACGGCCATGGCGCGTCAACCCTCGTCTTCGGCCACGCGGGATTCCCGAAGGGCCGCGAGATCGCCGTCCCACTCCACCGCCCCTTCCAGCTCGAGCACCTGCCGCTGCCGCTCCAGCCGCACGAGGCGGCGGAGGGCCAGATCCACGACCTCCCGCTTGGTGCGGGCCCCGGTAAGCTGCATGGCCTCCCGGACCAGGTCGTCGTCGAGCACGATGTTGGTCCGCATGTCCTCTCCTAAGTGCGCAGATGCACCTCAGGCTCCGGCCGGGCTGCGCGGCGACCCCGCGCGGTCCCCAGGACTACGTGTGTATACACGAAAGAAACTATACACCTTCAGAGGGAACCTGGATAGGGACACGGGGTCGCGACGGATGAACCGCGGGTGCGCCGGGTGGTAGACTGTGGCCGGCGCGGTGTCCGGGGAACCCTTCTCGCACGGGACAATCGACAAAGGGAAACAGGAGGCGTGGTCGGATGGAGATTGTGGTGGCCCGGTCGGCCGGGTTTTGCATGGGGGTTCGGCGGGCCATCGAGATGGCCCGGGAGGTGGCGGGGGCCGAGGGACGCACCGTGTACACCCACGGGCCCCTCATTCATAACCCCCAGGAGCTCGAGCGCCTCAAGGGCGAGGGCATCGTGCCGCTGGGGGCCGGGGCGGTGCCCCGGGCGCCGGTGATCGTGCGGGCCCACGGGATCCCCCCCCAGGAGCGCGAGCGGCTCGAGGCCGAGGCCGAGCGGGTGGTGGATGCCACCTGCCCCAAGGTGAGCCGTATCCAGCAAACGATCGCGGACTACAGCGGCCGGGGCTACGCCGTGATCATCTGCGGCGACGCCGACCACCCCGAGGTCACGGGGCTCCTGGGACACGCCCGGGGCCCGGCCTTCGTGGTGGGGGGGCCGGGCGAGGTGGACCGGCTTCCGGCCCTGGACCGGGTGCTCCTCGTGTCCCAGACCACCCAGGACGAGGGGGTGTTCGACGAGGTGGTGCGGCGGGTGGCCGAGCGCTACCCCGGGGCCGAGGCTCTGAACACGATCTGCAGCTCCACCCACCGGCGCCAAACCGAGGCCCGGGAGCTCGCCCAGGGGGTGGACGCGGTGGTGGTGATCGGGGGACGGAACTCGGCCAACACCCGGCGCCTGTACGAGATCTGCAAGGGGATCTGCCCCCGCACCTACCACGTGGAAACCCCCGACGAGCTCCCCCTGGACGAGATCCGGGGGCTCGCCCGGGTCGGGGTGACCGCCGGGGCCTCGACCCCGGCCTGGATCATCGAGGAAGTGGTGGGGGTTCTGAGAGAGGTCGCCCAGGGAGCCGGCTAGGCCTCGCCCGAGAGCACGGCGCCGGGGGCCTGGGCCCGCGGGCCCACCATCAGGAGGTTGTAGGGCACGCTCCGGAGCACCTCGTGGGCCCGGCTCCCGAGCACGCGCTTCCGTACACCCTTCCGGCCGAACGCCCCGAACACCACGAGCGCGGTGCGGGGGATCTCCTGGATCACCCGGCGAAAATCCCCCTCCACCACCCGCCAGACCGGCTCGATCTCGGACTGGAGATCCGCCTGCTCGAGCCGCCGCCGCCCTTCCTCCACGGCGCTCCCCTCGGCCTCGGTCAGAACCTCCAGCGGCACCCCGGCCAGCCGGGCGAGGGCCCGGGCCCACAGGAGGGCCTTCAATCCGAACGCCGAGCCGCCGTAGAGGGCCACGACCCGGTCCCAGGGGACCCAGCAGCCGGCGGGCAGGAACACGGGGGCGTCGGCCTCCTGCACGAGCCCGCGCACCTTGGGCCCGAGCACGGCCGGCAGGAGCGGCTTGGCAAAGGGGCTCGTGAGCGCCCGGGGGCAGGAGAGGACGCTGTAGGAGCCCTGGATGTCGGGGAGGGTCGATCCGGTGCGGCCCGTGGCGGGCTGCTCTTCCCAGGCGACGCCCACTTCCCGGGCCAGGGCGTCGGCCCGGGCCCGGGCGAGCTCCGGGGCGTACACGTAGGACTCGTCGAGGTCCACCTGCACCGCGGCCGAGCCGACGTAAAGCACCAGGTGCCGGGTCGCGGGGAAGTGCACCCGCAGGGGGATCCCGGTCTGGCGGGAGAACCATGCGGCACCCCGGAACGTCTCGAACCCCCGGGGGTTGTTGCGAAACACGTGCAGGATCGGCAGGGCCATCCGGGCACCCCTTTTCATACCAAGTTGCGTTCAAAG
>NZ_BAAHXI010000077.1:0-15867 GCF_054656955.1 Deferrisoma palaeochoriense | reverse complement strand
GGCCTACGGCTCCCACCTCAAGGCGACGACCGGCGATGCGCTTTCGAACGCCACGGATTGGGACGTCCAGTGCAACAAGTGCCACTCGGGCCACTCGGGTCCGGTGACCGTGCCCCTGCCGCCCACGAGCTGGAACAACCGGGACAACGGCTCGGGCACCACCCTGAACATGCAGACCCAGCTCGGCATCGACTACACGGCGAACGGCGGGATCCACCTGGGCGGCACGGCCACCTCGGGCACGACCGAGGCCGAGATCTGCTGGAACTGCCACGGCACCGACGACACGATCAACGAGTGGGGCTACAACGCCGACACGAACGGGGCTTCGTTCCCGGTGGTGCAGATCGTCGACGTGAACGGCCAGACGGGCGGGTCCTACAACTACGGGTGGCTTTACTCCGACTCGGGCTGGACCACGCTGACCCCGTACTGGGTCGACGCGTCGGGTAACGGCATGTACCGGAAGGACGGCTACCAGCACGACTCCGCCACGACCCCGAGTTTCGCCCTGAGCCGGAGGATCTCCTCGGTGCACTCGGTGGATTTCACGGTGGGCTCGAACCCCGGTTCCAGCGTGGCCAATAACGTGGACGGGTCGGGCAACGTGATCCGGACCACCGGGGCCCAGACCCTCGAAAGCCGGGCCCAGATCCGGTGTTCGTACTGCCACGACGTGCACGACCTCAATAAGGCCGTGAACGACACCCAGTCCGGGCGGCCCCACCTTCGGGGCACGTGGATGGGGAACCCCTATCCCCCCGACGTGCCGCCGCTGGCCGGGTATAGCTACCCCACCACGGGCGGCCCCGGCCCGCTGAGCGCGGGGAACCGGTTTTCGTTCAACAACACGAGCCGGGGGGAGAGCGGGGCGTTCAGCGAACCGGTGCCGCGGCTCTGGGCCGACCCGGTGTCCCGGAACAAGGGCGGGTACTTCATCGACGCCAACTCCGGCCGGCCCACGGACGACCCCAGCTACGACACCCTGGCCGAGACGGCGGGATTGTGCATCCTGTGCCACGGCTCCGACGTGGACAATATGGACTACTACACGGGGAGCTCCCTGTGGAGGTTCGGCAACGGCCACTCCAACTCCACCCTGGGCGGCACGGGGGCCAACGCCTCGAACCTGTTCGACGCCCGCCGCACCACCGGGAGCTGGCTCTACATGGCCCACCAGGAGGGGGTCAACGTGTTCGAGTACGGGAACCGCAGCAGCGCGGATTCCTCTGGGCCGTTTCGGTCCAGCTTCAACAACCTGAAACCCGCCAAACGGGGCGGGCAGTATTCGCCGCCCCGGAACACCGGGTGGTACGGCGGCACGCCGGGGAGCACCACGAGGGGCGGCCAGTACAGCACCTGGTACAGCGCGAGCGGCATCGGCACCGACGGGGTGAACGCCACGGCCCACAAGTTCCCGTGCTCCAAGTGCCACAGCCCCCACGCCACGGGCCTGCCCGCGCTCCTGATCACGAACTGCCTCGACAAGAACGTGAGCAACTGGACCGCCGCCAATGGCCGGGCGACCCCCAGCGTGCGCCAGGCCAACAACTGCCACCGCAACGAGGGCACGACCTCGGGCTGGCACCGGCTGAACGTGGGCCAGTGATGCCGGCGTCGGCAGGAGAGAGGGGAATGAGCGGAAGAAAGTTTTGCCGAGGATTCGCCGCCGCCCTCCTGGCGGTGATTCTGGCCGCAACGGGCTGGGCCGGGGAGCGCCTGCGGGAGCCGTTCTCCCACGGGGCCCCGGAGGGCCGGGTGGCCGGTCGGGACGGCACCGGGTGGACGTATCCGGCCATGGGGTTCCGGGTGGGCAATCCGCTTCGGGTGGAGGCCGCGGTGGATCTCGGCCGGGCGGACCGGGGCGTGATCGCCTTCGACATCCAGCGGTTGCCGGTGGACCTCGAGCGGGACCAACGCAGCGTGTTCGCCCTGCAGGACGCCGCCGGCCGGACCCTCCTTCTGGTGCAGATCGACTGGACGTCGCACTACGACCCCGCCCGGCCCATGGTCTTTCTGGCCGGGGGACGTTACTTCGAGGAGGGGATCGCCTGGTGGAGCCCCTGGATCCTCCTGGACGAGCCCGTGGTCCCGGGGCAGTGGATCCATGTGGAGCTCACGTGGGACGACGATGGGGGCCGGTATGAGCTGTACGTGGACGGCCGGCTCCAGGACACGGAGCCCAAATTCTACGACGGGGTGCTGGGCAAGGTGGATCCGGATCCCCGAAGGGTCGCCAACGAGGTGGAGGCCCGGGCGGGTTTGCCTCCGCGGTACGTGCCCCACCGCTTCGGGGACCTGTTGGCGCGGGTGAGAACCGTGCGGTTCGGGGTCAACTGGGAGCCCGGGGACGTGGAGGCCACCTCGCCCCTGGCCAACGCCGTGTTGGACAACTTCGTGATCGCGGTGGACGAGGCGGCCGTGCCGGTGTCGGCGGTGCACGGGCCGGAGTACGACCCGAAGGACCTCCGGGCCGCGATCGGGCCCGAGGGGGTCACGCTGACCTGGGAGCCGCCGAAGGTGCGGGGGGTGAACCAGGGGTACCGGGTGTACCGGCGGGAGGGGAGCGGCCGGTTCGAACGGCTGACGCCCGAGCGGGTCTACGACCTCACGTTTACCGACCCCACGGCCGAACGGGGGAAGACCTACCGGTACTCGGTGACGGCCGTGTTCAGCGACGGCCGGGGCGGGGACGTGGAGAGCAAATACCCGCCCGAGATCGCGGTGACCGTGGCGGATCTCGCGGTGGCCGAGGTGGGGGCCGAGAAGGCCCTCTACGGCGCGGGCCAGGAGATCGGCGTGACCCTGCGGGGCGCGCCGGACAAACGGGCCTCGTTCACGATCGCCGGGGTGGCCGCGGACGTTTCCATGACCGAGGTGGACGACGGGGTGTACGTGGGCCAGGTGGCCGTGCCCGAGGGCGTGAACGGCACCTTCGCCCTCACGGGGGCGCTCACCGACCCATCCACGGGGGAGACGGCGAGCCTCGAGGGCCCCGCGGTCACGATCGACACGACGCCCCCCGAGCCGGTGCCCGCCGGCCGGATTCTGGCCTCGTCGCCCTGGCCGGGGGAGATCGAGGTGACCTGGCAGGCGAGCCCCTCGGCCGACGTGGACCACTACGAGATCTTCCGGGGCGAGGGGGCCGACCCGGACCTTGCGGGCGCCGCCTACGAAACCACCCGTAAACTCTCCCTCACCGACACGGCCGTGGTGCCGGGCCTTGCGTACCGTTACGCCGTGGTGGCCGTGGACCGGGCGGGGAACCGGAGCGCCCCGAGCGAGATCGTCGTGGCCGAGGCCGCCCCCGGCGAGGGCCCGGCGATCACGGGCGTGACCGTGGAGCCCTTCGGGAAGCCCGCGAAGCCGGGCGAGACCGTGACCGTGACCGTGGTGGCCCAGAGCGGGGCCACCGTGACCGCGGACCTCGGCACCCTCGTCCAGGCCCTCCCACTCACCGAAGAGGGCCGCACGGGCCGGTACACCGGGACCTACACCGTGACCGATGCCGACGTGGGGCCCACGAAGGCGCTCTACCGGGTCGTCGTCCACGTGGCCGACGCCTACGGCTCGGCCGACCGGGCCGGGCCGGAACTCGCCGTGGTGGGCCTCGACACGCTCAACGACACCACCCCGCCGGTCATCGCCTCGGCCGAGCACGACTTCTTCTCGGCCGTGGGGTTTAGCGGAAAACTCGTGGCGGGGGATGTGCTCACCGTGACCCTCACGGGCGAACCCGGGGGCTACGCCACCTTCGACCTCCCGGGCGTGGCCGAGGGACTTGCCATGGTCGAGGCGGAGCCCGGGACCTACCGGGGCACCTACACCGTGGGGTGGGACGACGAGGGGACCGAGGTGCCGGTGGTCGTGCACCTGGCGGACGACGCGGGGAACGTGACGACCCGGCCCGCGGGCCGGCCGGTATCGTTCGACACCCGGGTGCGGCTTTTCGTCACGGCGCGGGACGCGCTCCTGCCGGCGGACCAGAAGGCGACGACCCGGCTCACCGTGAAGGCCGAGAACGCCAACGGCGACCCGGTGTCGGGCCACGAACTCGCCCTCACGCTCTCGACCACCGAGGAGTACACGGGCGTGGTGGGCGGGGGCCGACTCGAGGACAAAGAGGCCCGGATGGACGACGTGGACGACGTGGAGGTCAAATGGGGTGGGGTGACCGACGCCTTCGGGGAGGTCACGGCGACCTACACGGCGGGGTTTGCGGCGAAGACGGCCCTGCTCCTTGCGAAGGACCTCACCACGGGGGACGTGGGAGCCGGGTGGCTCAACACCTACGTGGCCTCCACCGTGGCGATCGAGCTCTATCCCCGGGCCCAGAGGGGCATGGAGGACCGGGCCGTGCTCACCCTCACGGCCGAGCCCGAGAAACTCACGGCGGACGGCCGGTCCACGAGCCGGCTGAAGGCGAAGCTCCTGGACCTCCAAGGGAACCCCATCGAGGGGGCCCGGGTGCGGTTCGCCCTGGGGAACGAGAACGGCCGGCTTCGGGTGCTGCGGGGCGGGCGCACCGACGAGCGGGGCATCGCAGAGGCCGAGTACCGGGCGGGCACCGCGATCGGCGCGGTCACGGTGACGGCGTCGGCCGAGGCGTGGGGGGTGACGGCCGCGGTGCAGATCGTGCTCATGGCCGACGCGCCGGCCAAGATCGAACTCGTGGCGGGAGCGGACCGGCTGCCCACGGGCGGGGAGACGGCGCTCTCGATCCGGGTGACCGACATCCACGACAACCCGAACCACGAGGTGCCGGTGGTTTTCACGGTGCTCCAGGGCAGCGGCGATGTGGCCCCGGCCCAGGTGCTGACCGACCGCAACGGCGAGGGCCAGGCGACCTTCCGGGCCGGGTCCCGGCCGGGCACGGTGATCGTGGAGGCGCGGCACACGAGCCGGGCGCCCACCGAGGAGGAACTCCGGCGGATCTACGGCACGGTGTTCGTGCCGCGGCTCGCCGACCGCCAGGAGCGCGACCGGGTGAGGGTGGCCGAGTGGCTGGTGGAGCCCGGGGACGAGGTGACGAAGGGCCAGCCCCTGGTCGTGCTGGAGGGCCGCAAGGGTACCTGGACCCTCGCGGCGCCGGAGGCGGGCACCTTCGTGCGCCGGGTGAAGCACCGCAGAGACCGGGTGGAACTCGGCGACACCCTGGGCTACGTGGAGATCGACGAGGACGTGTGGGCTGACGAGTACGTTGGGACGCTGGGACGTTAGGACGTGGGGACGGGGGACGGGGGAACGTCACCGGTCACCCGTCACGCGTCACGGATCACCAGTCACCCGTTACGCGTCACGAGACGTTCGGACTTTTCGAGGCGGGAACCGATGAATCGTAGATCCTGGGTTGGTGCGATCGTGGCGGCGGTTGTGGCGTGGGCGGTGCCCTCGGGGGCGACCCACTATCCGCCGGGGGCGCTGTGCTACGACTGCCACGCCGTGAGCGCGAGCAAGATGGTGGCCGGCACCCATCTGCTGAAGAAGTCCCAGAAGACCTTCGACCTGGGCATCACCGACACCGACCCCGTGGTGCGGTGCCTGTTCTGCCACGAGGAGAACGCCGTCTCCGTGGCGAACCGCGACCGCATGAAGGGCGTGTACCACGACTTCGACGCGACGTCCCTGTCGAAGCACCCGGTGGACGTCACCAGGAGCACCTTTGCCCAGGATGCCACGGCCTTCGACTGCCTCGACTGCCACACCGTGAGCGGCATGACCTCGGACGGCGCCGGAAACGCCAACATCCACGGGGTGGACGCCTCCCAGACCCTGCTCGACCCGGCCACGACCCTGGTGGGGAGCCCGCTGAACCTCTCGGACGCCGAACTTTCCACCAAGACCTGCCAGAGCGCCAACTGCCACGACGCCGACGGCGGCGCGATCAACGGGTACAACGCCCCGGCCCGCCACGGCGCCTCCAACGCGAAGATCACCCTGAACGACGTGGCCGTGGGCGAAAACCCGGTTTACTGTACCCGGTGCCACGGAAAGCACGCGAGCCCCGACGGAGAGCGCCTCCTGGTGCTCCAGAACACCTCGGGCCACTCGGGTCAGCCGGCCACGAACCAGACGGTGCGGCTCACCGAGTGCGACGTGTGCCACACCAAGGACGAGAACGGGGGGCTCACCGACAACTACGGCCTCTACGGCCACGGCAAGGTGGGGGTCACCTGCGACACCTGCCACGAACTCCGCCACGACGCCAACGGCGACCGCGTCTTTGACCCGGCGCCCCGGCTCAAGGCGACCCTGGCCGAGGACACGGCGGCCGGCACCTCGACCTTCGGCACGAACTTCTACTCCAACTGCCGCCACTGCCACGCGGGCCACGCGCCTCACACCCCCACCCCGGCCGCGGGGGGCGACGCCGGCACGGGCCGCAGCGCCGGCTGCCTGGACTGCCACGACCAGCACGGCACGGCGGCCGCGGACGCCACGTTCCAGAACGACACCATGATCCGCCGCACCGTGGCCGGCGAGGACACCCAACTGCCCGACGACGACGTCAAATACAACGGCGACTGGTACCTCTTCGGGGCCACCAACGGCACCTGCGACAACACCAACTGCCACAACGTCATCCCGGCGGGCCAGAGCCTCAACGACAACGGCGCCGGCGGCACGAACCACCTGGGCGGAACGCTCACCGCCACCACCTGCGCCTCGGGGAACGGCTGCCACGACGGCCACAACTCGGCCACCACCTTCGGCGCGGCCCAGGCCTGCGACGCGTGCCACGGGTTCCCGCCCACGGCTTCCGACGCCCATCCCGACAACGCCGACGCCGTGGGGGTCCACGACACCCACGTGAACAAGATGAGCTACGCCTGCTCCGAGTGCCACTACAACAACAACCACAACCAGAGCGGCTGGGGCTCGGACCAGGGTACCCCCGTGCCCTCGGCCAACGTGGAGGTGGCGTTCAACCCGGCGTTCAACCCGAGCGGCACCTACGACACGGGCACGAACACCTGCTCGAACCTCACCTGCCACAACCCCGACGACTCGGCGATCGGCATCACCGGCAAGGGCGACTCGACCCAGACCCAGCGTTCGGCCCCGGTGTGGCTCGACGCCTACAAGACCACGGCCAGCACCGAGGCCACCCGGAACGGCTACCCGGCCAACGCCGGCACCTGGGAGATCGGCGACACCGGCGAGGAGTGCGAGGCCTGCCACTTGAACTCGGTGATCAGCGGCTACGTCCAGGCCGACGGCGGGAGCCACTGGGCCCACGAGAACCCGGACGCGCCCCAGAAGAACTACCCCTGCCGCACTTGCCACGCCGGCGAGAACGCCACGGCCAACACCTACAGCCCCGACCACGCCCGGGGCAGCCTGACCGATCCGGCCCTGGTGGCCTTCGACCTCACCCAGGCCGGCATCGCTGGCCTCGGCGGCGAGGCCTTCAACAACGCGACCTCCGAGTGCACGAACATCTACTGCCACGGGGTGAGCCTGGGCAACGGAGGCACCGACCAGACCCCGATCTGGACCGACACGACCACGGGGAACTGCGGAACCTGCCACGGGAGCTTTGGCGAGAACACAACGACGCCGGCGAAGGAGGTGAACTCCCACGGCCATCCGCGCCACTACAAGGACGTCTGGGGGCCGAGGCTAGTGAGCGGCCACGGTGGGGCGAACTGCAACTCGTGCCACAACTCCGGGGATATCTCGAACTGCGCCCAGTGCCACATCGGTAGCCAGTTGTACGGCGCGATCAACCCGGGTGCGGTGAACATTTCGGCCACCCACGTGAACGGCTCGGTGGAGATGACGGGCGGGGTTTCGTTCGCGGCCACCGCGGCTTGCGACAACTGCCACTCCACAGCCTCGGTGAACGGGCAGGTGGGCCGGGATCTGGCCAAGACCTACTGGACTACGTCGAACGCGATCCCCTGCGTGAACTGCCACAACGGCACCGATCCGGCCACCTCCCTCCCGGACGGCACGGGCCGCACGGCGCCCGACGTGCTGGGCGACGATGCGAGCTACGGCGCCGAGATCACCGGCCACAACCGGCCGAGCGGCACCTACCCGGCCTCGGGGAACCCCGCGGCGAACAAGGCCTGCGGCGACTGCCACGATACGGCCTCGGCCCACGTGAACAACGCGGACGACACGACCTTCGCGGGCAACCGGTTGCGGGCCACGGTGAACACCGTGTCCACGGGGTCCACGGTGAGCGGGCTGTGCGGCGCCTGCCACCAGACCACCCTGGGCACCCCGGCCACGAGGCAGGTCTCGACCCACGGCAACCAGAACACCTCGTTCACGTCGGGCCCAACCCACGACCCCAACGCCGAGGCGTTCCGGTACAACTGCGAGGCCTGCCACGAGCCCCACGGCATGACCCGAAACGCCAACAACACCGCGAACATCTACATGGTCCGGCCGTCCCTGGAGGTGAAGAACCACGCCGTGCCCACCACCGGCGCCGACCGGACCACGGTGATCCCGGTGGTGTTTGAGGCGAAAAGCGGCCCCAACTCCTTCGACGACGGTGCCACCCAGTCCAACAACATGTGCGTGGCCTGCCACATCGACGCGAACCGGCCGGGCAGTTCCACGGCCCTGACCAACACCGACGGGAACCACATCGAACTCGACGACTACACCTCCAACGAGCAGGGGAACGACTGTTCCGCCTGCCACGCCCACGACTACGATTCGAACGCGGGCGGAACGGCCGACGGGTTCATGCCGCTCCAGTGCGACGGGTGCCACGGGTTCCCGCCGGCCACCAACGCCCACTCGAAGCACGTGACCACGGCCGGGTACGACTGCGGTAAATGCCACCAGAACGCGGGGACCCACAACGAAACCGGGGTGGCCTCGGCCACCGAGTTCAACAACCTCATGACCACGAGCCCGGGCACCGTGCGGAACAACGTGGACGTGGTGTTCGACGCCGGCCTAAACCCCAACGGGGCGTACAGCCTGGCCAAGGGAAGCCGTCCCAACGACACGGCGACCTACGGCACCTGCAACACGCTGTACTGCCACGGCGACGACGCGACCCGGTTCCCGGCGGCCGACCAGGGCACCGACACCACGCCCGAGTGGAACGGCACGGCCGCCTGCGGCACCTGCCACAGGGCGACCGCGGCCGCGCCCCCGGGGACCTTCGCCCACCCGACCCATGCCGGGAGCGCGGCGGGCTACGGGTTCGCCTGCGCCACCTGCCACGTGAGCACCACCCTGGACGGCACGAGCGTGATCTACCCCTCCCACGCCAACGGCCAGGCCGACGTGGCCTTCAACGCCGGCGACTCCCGCCTCGACGCGAACTCCGCCTACGGCGGCACGGTCACGGTGGGCGACGCCCTGAGCGACCCCAACGACACCTGCTCCGGGACCTACTGCCACAGCCCGGGCAACGACACGGCGGCCCCCTACACCGAGGCCCCGGCCCAGGCGCTCCAGTGGGACCAGACGGCGTCGTGCTGGAGCTGCCACGGAAACGGGGCGGGCGACGCCACCCCGGCCTACGCCGACGGCACGCCCAAGGCCAACAAGCACCCGAAGCACGTCGCGGCCAACGGGTTCGCGTGCTCGGTGTGCCACTGGCCCACCACCCAGGACGCCACCGCGACCGGCGGAACGATCGCGAACCGGGCGAACCACTTAAACCGCGTCTACGACGTGGACGACGACAACCAGGGCGGAACCCTGGACGCGTTCACCTACTCGGCCGGGTCCTGCTCGGCCGCCAACTGCCACGGCGGCGGCTCCGCGGCCTGGACCGACGCCGGGCCCATCGCCTGCGACGTGTGCCACAGCCGGGTGAACGGCTCCAAGACCGGCGTGGCCGACGCGAACAACTTCTCGTTCGGGGACGGCGTGCAGTCGAAGGTGAACGACGTACCCACCTCGGGCGAGTACGCCACGGCCGGTCACGGCGCCAAGGGCAAGGCCTGCACCGACTGCCACGACACCGGGGTGGACCACGACACCTCGGCCGGCCTGACCGGGGCGAATCCCTTCCGGCTGAAGGACCAGGACGCCGGGACGGGGGGCGTGCAGTTCTCGTGCTCCTACACGGGCGCGGGCTGCCACGTGCCTGGCACCATCGGGCCCCGGACGAACCTCGACATCTCCACCTTCACCACCCACTCCTCGGCCGCCATGACGGCCGCGGGATACGCACCCAAGTACACCTGGAGCTTCGCGCCCGAGTGTGTGAACTGCCACGACCCCCACGGCGACGACGCGAACCTCTCGATGATCCAGCGGGAACTCTACGACAAGGCCCAGTTCGCCCTGCCCGGGGGGCCGCCGCCGGCCGAGCCCACGGAGCAGACCGCCCTCGCCTTCACCGACGACACGACGGGCCAGAGCCCGGCGGGCACGAGCTACGCCGACAGCGACGCCCCGTTTTCGAGTATCTGCCAGGAGTGCCACGAGGGCACCCCGGGCGTGGACACCCCCTTCGCCTTCGTGGACGACACGAGCGCGTCCGGCGGAACCCACCCGGGCGGCACCGGGAACCCCGGCGACTGCTCCGGGTGCCACAAGCACGACAGCGCGTTCAAACCGAGCGGGTGCTCGGGCTGCCACGGCGGCGGCACCACGGGCGCGAGCGCCGACAACTACTGGCCCGACAGCTCCAACGCCCGGGCCGAGAACACCGCCGGCCGCCACCCCAAGCACCTGGAGCAGTTGGCCTCCCACGTGTACGGGGAAACCCTGGCCGAACTCCTCACGGACAACACGGCCCAAAACCCGGGTCTGAGCTCCGACCAGAAGCAAAAGGAGCTGTGCTCCTACTGCCACAACACCCCGGGCGCCGACGCCGACCACTCCACGAGCCTTCCGGCCGAGGTGAACAGCATGTTCACCATCTGGAGCAAGGCGGCCGACGACGGGGTGTACGACAACGCGGCCGACACCTGCGCCAACGTGGACTGCCACAACAACAAGCTCACGACCGACGGCACCTTCGGGTGGTACGACGCGGGCGCGTCCACCTGCACCATGTGCCACACCCCCGGCGGCCACACGGGCGGGTTCGCGAACCCCACCACGGGCCTCCACGACGTGGTGCCCGCGGTCTCCGGCGTGCAGCACGGCGACAGCTTCCCGTACAACGGCGGGGCCAACACGGCCGACTGCACCACCTGCCACACGGCGAACCCCTCCACGGCCCACCTGAACGGCACGGCCGATCTGAGCGCGCCCACCATCCAGTTCGCGGCCAACGTGGGCTTTGCCGACGGGACGCCCCCCACCTGCGCCCCGAGCCTCACGGGCTGCCACCTGGAGCAGACCGTGGGGGAGAGTTGGTCGAGGAAGTGGCACGAAAACGCCGCGGCCACGAACGGGACCGAGTGCGCCGGGTGCCACGGCGACTGGACCAACGGCTGGAACGCCGGGGTGACCCACCGCACCGACGGCGGGCCCCGGGCCCACGCCACGGGTACGAACTACGAGTGCAAGGACTGCCACGCCCTGGAGTCCGCCGGGTACACGTTTGCGAGTGTCACGGCCGACTGGAACCAGTCGGCCGGGGAAACCTCGAACCACGGCGACGCCCAGATCACGATGAACGTGAACGGAACCTCGTTCGGCCGTAACGGCACGGGCCTGTCGGGGTGCAGCGCCTGCCACGCGGCCTACGATGGCGCCTCTGCCGGGAGCCACTCGTTCGTGACGACCGCCTGGACCCTGCAGGGGGTTTCGGGGGACGTGCCGAGCGTGAACTGCTCGTCGTGCCACGACGACGGGGGGGCGAGCGGCGCCCCCCAGGTGAACGCCGCGAGCCCCCACACCGACGCGGACGGCGCCGGCGCCACCTGGGCCGCGGGCGACTGCTCGGCCTGCCACACGGGCCACGTGGGCGCGGCCGGCGGGGTGGACATCCCGCTCCCGCCGACGAGCTGGAACAACCGCACCGACGGGTCGGGCACCACGATGAATATGCAGACCCAGCTGGGGCTCACGTACTCCCACGGCGGCATCCACCTGGGCGGGAGCGCCACGACCGGCACGACCGAGGCGGAGATCTGCTGGAACTGCCATGCCAACGTGGGCGTGAGCGAGTGGGGTACGAACACCGACACAAACGGCACTTATCCGAACTATGATTTCGGGTCGCTGAACACCTCCAACTGGACCACGGCCACCTGGTCGAGCGCCGAGTCGTTGTTCAGCTACAAGACGGGCCCGATCCAGTCCACCCACTCGGTAAACTTCACCGCGGGCACGGCCGACCTCTCGGGCGGACCCTACAACTACACCGAGACGAAGGACGCCGTGGGGAACATCCGGTGCTCCTACTGCCACGACGTCCACGACCTCAACCGGGCGAACGGCGACGGCCAGTCGGGCCCGCCCCACCTGCGCGGCTCGTGGATGGGGAGCCCGTACTACGAGGACGGCGCGCCCACCGGCGCCTACAACTACTACTCGTTCACCGAGAACTTCGGGGCCGTGCCCCGGGGCTGGCACTCGAACGCGGCGGGCATGGACAACGCCGACCTCCTGGGCGGGTGGATGATCGACCAGAACATGACGAACACCGGCAACGGCACCTACCCGCCCAACTGGACCCTCTCGGCCTCGGCGGGGCTCTGCACCCTGTGCCACGGCACCGACGTGGACAACATGGACTGGAAGGTGGGCGAGGGGCTCTGGGTCGGCACCAACGGCCACTCGAACGCCGTGATCGGCGGCACCGGGAGCCGCAAGGCGAACATCTACAGCCCGTCCACCCGGGGCGAGGGAACGAGCTACACCCAGCCCAAGATGGGCTACCAGATGAACGGGTCGGGCGGGGCCGACGGCGACCGGATGTACGGGCTTCGAAACTACCAGGGGAACAGCCAGAGCACCGCGAGTTCCAACATGACCACCGACAACAACCGGGGCGTCTACCCCTACGCCCATTCCTACTCCGACAACGAGGTCCGCTACGCCTACGAGGCGGGTCGGGGGAGCAACTTCAATAGCGTCTGGGGCGTGGACCAGAGCACCTCGACCGCCCAAACCAAGTACCACAACTTCCCGTGCTCCAAGTGCCACAACCCCCACGCCTCGCGGCTTCCGAAGCTCATGATCACGAACTGCCTGGACGGGGTGCACAACACCTGGGACGACAACTTCAAGAACGACCCCGACTGGACGAGCGGGTACGCCCGGTCGAACATCAACTGGTCCACGACCAACATCTTCAGCGCGAGCGTGCAGGCGGCCGGGAAAAACAAGGAGTTCTTCTACGCCCGGAGCGCCCAGAACTGCCACCGGTTCGTGGACGCCGACGGCGACAACGTGATGGATTCGGGCGACGAGCCCGGCTGGAACAAGGTGACGCCGTGGTGAGCCGGCCGGAGAAGCGGAAGAGGTGAGGCCATGAGGACGCGTGGTGCGACGTGGAAGGTTCTTCTCGCGGCCTGGGGCCTGGCGGCCCTCCTGGCCGGTTCCGCCGGGGCCGGGGTGCGGCTCCGGGCGGCCCCCGCCGAGGGCCCGGCCGGGCCGGTGCGGGTGGAGGGCGGCCGGGTGGAAACCGGCCGGACCGGGCCCGGGTGGCGCTCGGCGCTGGCCGACGACACGGCCGGCGTGGAGGAGGCCGTGGCCGTGGACCTGGCGGGCCGGCCGGCGCTCCTCGACCCGGTTTCGGGGAGCCTCACCCTGGCGCTCGAGTACACGGGACCCCGGCCGGAGGGCTCCGCCTGGGACGGGCTCGTCCAGTTCCTGGACGCCCAGGGCCGGAGCCTCGTGGCGCTCTCCGTGGCCTGGAACCGTACGGCGGACGGGCGGCCCACCCTCTACTTCGTGGGCGAGGAGCGGGTGTGGGGGGAGCTGTTTCCGTGCCCCCTGCCGCGACCGGGCGAGGAGCTGCGGGTGACGCTCACCTGGGACGGGGATCCAACGCGAAACCGCGTGCTGGTGAACGGCCGGGTGCTCAAGGGATACCGGTATGGCGGCGACCCGATTCCCGAGCCCGACCGGGCCCGGGTGGCGTTCGTGCGGGTGGCCGAGCGGGCGGCCCGGATCGTGCTGGGCGCCGAGGTGGGCGCGGACGGGGACGGAACCCCCTGGACCTGGTCGCCTATGACCCGCTTTCTCCTCAGGGAGTTCACCCTGACCGGGGCCGGACCGGGCCTCGCCGTGGCCGGCGTGGCCGCGGAGCGCACGCTCGTGGGAGCGGGCCAGGAGATCGCGGTGACCCTGACCGGGAGCCCGGACGCCCAGGCCTCGTTCACGATCGCCGGGGTGGCCGCGGACGTGGCCATGGCCGAGGTGGACGACGGGGTGTACGTGGGCAAGGTGGCCGTGCCCGAGGGCGTAAACGGCACCTTCGCCCTCACGGGGGCGCTCACCGACCCGGCCACGGGGGAGAAAGCGAGCCTCTCTGGGCCCGCGATCACCATCGACACGACGCCCCCCGAGCCGGTGCCGGCCGGCCGGATCCTGGCCTCGTCGCCCTGGCCGGGGGAGATCGAGGTCTCCTGGCAGGCGAGCCCCTCGGCCGACGTGGACCATTACGAGATCTTCCGGGGCGAGGGGGCCGACCCGGACTTCGGGGGCGCCCCGTATGAGGCGACGCGGGAACTCTCCTTCACCGACACGGCCGTGGTGCCGGGCCTTCAATACCGTTACGCCGTGGTGGCCGTGGACCGGGCGGGGAACCGGAGCGCCCCGAGCGAGGTCGTGGCGGCCGAGGCCGCCCCCGGCGAGGGCCCGGCGATCACGGGCGTGACCGTGGAGCCCTTCGGGAAGCCCGCGAAGCCCGGCGACACCGTGACCGTGACCGCGGTGGCCCAGAGCGGGGCCGCCGTGACCGCGGACCTCGGCTCCCTCGTCCAGGCCCTCCCCCTCACCGAAGAGGGCCGCACGGGCCGGTACACCGGCACCTACACCGTGACCGACGCCGACGTGGGGCCCACGAAGGCGCTGCACCGGGTCGTCGTGCACGTGGCCGACGCCTACGGGTCGGCCGACCGGGCCGGGCCGGAGCTCGCCGTGGTGGGCCTCGACACGCTCAACGACACCACCCCGCCGGTCATCGCCTCGGCCGAGCACGACGGGTTCGCCGTGGCCGGCTTTAGCGGCAAGCTCGTGGCGGGGGATGTGCTCACCGTGACCCTCACGGGCGAGCCCGGGGGCTACGCCACCTTCGACCTCCCGGGCGTGGCCGAGGGGATTGCCATGGCCGAGGCGGAGCCCGGGACCTACCGGGGCGCCTACACCGTGGGGTGGGACGACGAGGGGGCCGAGGTGCCGGTGGTCGTGCACCTGGCGGACGACGCCGGGAACGTGACCACCCAGCCCGCGGGCCGGCCGGTATCGTTCGACACCCGGGTGCGGCTCTTCGTCACGGCCCGGGACGCGCTCCTCCCGGCGGACCAGAAGGCGACGACCCGGCTCACCGTGAAGGCGGAGAACGCCAACGGCGACCCGGTCTCGGGCCACGAACTCGCCCTCACCCTTTCCACCACCGAGGAGTACACGGGCGTGGTGGGCGGGGGCCGGCTGGAGGACAAAGAGGCCCGGATCGACGACGTGGACGACGTGGAGGTCAAATGGGGCGGGGTGACCGACGCCTTCGGGGAGGTCACGGCGACCTACACGGCGGGGTTTGCGGCCAAGACGGCCCTGGTCGTGGCGAAGGACCTCACCACGGGCGACGTGGGCGCCGGGTGGCTTAACACCTACGTGGCCTCCACCGTGGCGATCGAGCTCTATCCCCGGGCCCAGAAGGGGATCGAGGACCGTGCCGTGCTGACGATGACCGCGGAGCCCGCGTGGCTCACGGCGGACGGCCGGTCCACGAGCCGGGTGAAAGCGAAGCTCCTGGACCTCCAGGGGAACCCCATCGAGGGGGCTCGGGTGAGCTTCGCCCTGGGGAACGAGAACGGG
>NZ_BAAHXI010000076.1:0-16940 GCF_054656955.1 Deferrisoma palaeochoriense | reverse complement strand
TTTCGGCTAGGCGGCTGGGCTGCTCGGCGGCTAGGCCCCTAAGAACCTTCGGGGTTCCGGCGCCATCGCGCCGGCCAGCCTATGGGAACGGCTGCCGTAGCAGGGGACAGAATTCAGAAGTCAGAGGTCAGAGCACCCCTGTCCTCTGTCGTCTGTCGTCTGCCACCTGGCACGGTCTCCGGTCCCGTGGTCCAGACGGCGGCGGTCCAACGTGCGGCCGAAAGCGGAAAGTTCCTGCGAGCGGGGCGACCCGCCTGGCGGAACGTCGAGGGAAAGGAGGAATCATGTCCGGAGCGTTGGAAGGCATCCGCGTGGTGGACCTCTCCCGGTTGTTTCCGGGGCCGTTCGCCACCCAGCTCCTCGCGGATCTGGGGGCGGACGTGATCAAGGTGGAGGAGCCGGGGCGGGGCGATTACATGCGGGGGTTTGCCCCGGTGGTGCGGGGGGAGAGCCTCTTTTTCCTCCACCTGAACCGCAACAAGCGGAGCGTCGCGTTGAACCTGAAGCGTCCCGAAGGCCGCAAGGCGTTGCTCGCCCTGGTGGACCGGGCCGACGTCGTGGTGGAGTCGTTCCGTCCCGGGGTCATGGAGCGGCTGGGGCTCGGGCCGGACGAACTCCTGGCCAGGAATCCCCGGCTCGTCTACTGCTCGGTGACCGGGTACGGCCGGGAGGGACCTTACGCCGACCGGGCGGGCCACGATCTCAACTACCTCGGGGTGGCGGGGGCCTTGGGGCTCCTTCGGGACGACCGGGGGCGGCCCGTGATGCCCCATTTCCAGATCGGCGACGTGGGGGGCGGGGGGCTCAACGCGTGCATCGGGATCCTGGCCGCCCTCCTCGCGCGGGAGCGCACCGGACGGGGCCAGGTGGTGGACGCGGCCATGGTGGACGGGGTGGCCACCTGGCTCACCTACCGGTGGGCCCACCGGCAGGCCGGGACGCCGGAGACCGAACTCCACCTCACGGGCCGATACCCCTGCTACAACGTCTACGAGGCGGCCGACGGCAAGTACGTGGCCCTCGCCGCCCTGGAGCCCCAGTTCTGGGATCGGTTCTGCCGCCGCATCGGCCGGCCCGAGTGGATCGAGGCGCAGTTCGCCGAGGGGGAGACCCGGGACCGGATGATGGACGAGCTCCGGGCCCTCTTTCGCACCCGCACCCGGGACGAGTGGGTGGCGGAGTTGGCCGAGGCGGACTGCTGTGCCACCCCGGTTCTGGAGCTGGACGAACTGGAGGAGGATCCCCACTGGCGGGCGCGGGGCCTGGTGCGGCCGGTGGAGGTGCCGGGCTGGGGCGTCCTGCGGATGCTCGGGTTTCCGCTTGGGCTTTCGGCCACCCCGCCCTCGGTCCGCCGCCCGCCGCCGCGCCTCGGCGAACACACCCGGGAGGTGCTTCGGGAGGCCGGCCTCCCCGAGGGCGAGATCGAAGAGCTCCTCGCCTCCGGGGCGGCCCAGGGGGAGTAGGGGGAATCCGGCCCCCGATGTTCCCCCCCTTGACCCACGTCAAGGCGGGGGAAACCTCCGGGGGGCATCCTGCATCCAAGGCTCACGAACCCCCACCCGCAGCGGAGGTGGACCATGAACCTGGATGCGATGGCCCTGCTGGCTTTGGGCGTGCTCGCCGGGATCTACCTCGTGTACTGGGCCGAGGCCCGGCGGGCCCCCGCCCCCTGCCGGAACCGGGATTGTCACGACTCGTAGTGGATGGCCTCCACCGGGCAGGCCTCGGCCGCCTCCACGATCTGGTCGTCAAGGCTGAGGTCCGCGTCGGAGCGGACCGTGGCCACGTCGCCTTCGAGCTCGAACACCTCGGGGCAGATGTCCACGCAGGTTCCGCAGGCGATGCACTCGTCGTCGACCCAGACTTTCTTCATGGGGGGTCTCCCTTCGTTGGGGGTGACGTGCCGTCTCTGGCCTCGCAGGATTTGACCCGCGTCCCGTCTGGCAAGGGGAGTCGCGAGAACAGTGCCCCGGCCGGGGATCGGATCGAGAGGTCCGCCGTCGGCGTGAGCGGGGTGGGCTCGGGGTTCACCTCCACCACGTAGGCCGAACGGGCCAGGCCCGGGAGGGAGGCCACGGGGTGAACCACGGCCGAGGTGCCGATCACCAGCAGAAGGTCGGCGCGCTCTACCGCCTCGACCGCCCGGGTGAGGGCCTCGGCCGGAAGGGCCTCCCCGAACCACACGACCCCGGGGCGCAGGAGCCCCCCACAGGCCTCGCACCGGGGGGGCACCGGAAGGGGGACCTGGCGGTCTTCCCGCTCGGCTCCGCACGCCGTGCACCGCACCCGCCACAGGCTCCCGTGGACCTCCACCATGCGTCGGCTTCCCGCGAGCCCGTGAAGCCCGTCCACGTTCTGGGTCACGAGGAGGAACGCGGGGGCCTGGCGTTCGTAGGCGGCCAGCCACCGATGGGCCGGGTTCGGCCGGGCCCGGGCGATCCGTTCCCGCCTCCAGTTGTACCACTCCCATACCAGCTCGGGGTTCTGGGCGAAGGCCTCGGGGGTGGCGAGGTCCTCCGGCCTGTACCTCCGCCAAAGCCCGTCGGGCCCCCGAAACGTGGGCACTCCGCTTTCGGCCGAAACCCCGGCCCCCGTGAGCGCCACCGGTCTTCGGGCGGTTTGGACCCGCTGGGCGAGTTCCCTGAGTTCCAGGTCGGTCACCGTCACCGGAACGCCTCCCGCGCCGCTTCCATCTGGGCGCGGATCTGCGCCCGGAACCGGTCCAGCTCCTCCTGCCGTCGAGGCTCGTCCCAACCCAGCTCCCGGGCCATCACCTGGGCCACCGCTTCGGCCACCCCGAGACCCCGATCGGGGCGGAGGCCCGTGGAGAGCCGCCGCAGAAGGACGTCGTCCAGGTGCCGGGCGTGCTCGGCCCGCACGGCGTAAACCACCTGGGCCTTGTGGTCCTTCGCATCGGGGCCCAAACGCTCCCGGAGGTCTTCGCTGGAGAGCCCCAGTTCGAGCACCTCGCACGCCTTACGGCCGTAAAGGCCCACCAGGTGGTCCACGACGGCCCGTGGGATGCGCGGCAGGTTCTCCGTGCATTCCACCAGATTTTCGCGAAACACCACCTGATCCCGGAAGCCCCCCCCGGCAAGCGGGGTGCGGTCGGTCGTCCCGGGCCGGTTCACGCCCAGGCGCCTGCACACCGCGTCCACCCCATCCTCGGCCAGGCGCCGGAACAGGGTGAGGTTGCCCCCCGCCAGGGTGATGTGGCCTCCCATGCCCCCCTCCTCCACGGCCTCGTACTCGCAGGGGAGGTCCCCCGCCCGGGTTCCGTCCCGCCGGGGAACGGCCCATGCGCCGGTCTCGGCCAGCAGGAGCCGGGAAGGGTGGGGAAAGAGCCCGGGGATCCGGCGCCGGGCCTCGGTGAGCCAACCGGCCAGTTCCCCGGGGCGGGGCGCCAGGCCGTTCGAGGGGGCCGAGATCTCCGCGAGGTCCCATCCCACGAGCACGTGGCCGCCCCGGGGAATGCCGAAGCAGGGGGGATACCCCTCGTGCCACAGGGCTACGTCGAGATCCGCGTCCACCCACACCTGGGTCCCCCTGAGAAGCCTCACCCGGCCCGGCCAGTCCGGCGTGAGCCTTTGCCCCACCTCGTCGATCCAGGGGCCCGCGGCGTTGATCACGGTGCGGGCCCGAAATTCCCTCCTCGCCCCCGAGTCCCGGTCCCGGGCCTCGATCTCGAACCCTTCGGCGACGCGCCGTAGCCTTGTCACCTCGTGGTAGTTGTGGCAGTCGGCCCCCTCCTCCTGGGCCGAGCGCACGTGCTCCAGCACGAGCCGGGAGGGGAAGAGGCACCGGAAATCGTAGAACAGCCCCGCACCGAGGAGCCCCTCCTCCGAAAGGGCCGGCGCCCTTCGCACGGCCTCCCGCGCCGACAGAATCTGCCGGGGCGGTCCCCCCGAGCCGAGGCTCAGCCACTCGTAGAACCGGAACCCCCATCGGATCCGGCGGAGGCTCAGCCCGCCCCCCCGGTACACGGGGATCAGCACGGCCATGGGCCGGACGAGGTGGGGGGCCGAGCGGTGGAGGGTCTCCCATTCCCGCAGGCACTGGAGGGCCAGGTGGAATTTGCGGTCCCGGGCAAAGCGAAACCCGCTGTGGACGAGCCCGGCCGCGATCCCGGTGGTGCCGGAGGCCCAGTCTCCCCGTTCGAGCAGAAGAACCCGCAGGCCCCGAAGGGCCGCGTCGCGGGCCGCCGCCGCGCCCACGATGCCGCCCCCGACGACGGCCACGTCATAGGACGCTGGGGACACGGGGCTACCCCTCCTCTCCCAGCACGACCCGGAGCACCAGGTTGGCCTGCATGTGGGCCGCAACCCCGACCCGGGGGGCCATGAGGCCCACGCCGGGCCGGGCCTCGGTTTCCAGATCCCCCACCACGAAGAGCCGCTCCCCCACCCGATGGGTCCGGATCGCGTCCGCGGGCCCGTAGCCGGCCAGCCCCGAGGCCGCCACGATCCAGGTTCCGGGCAACCGGGTGAGCGCCGTTTCCACCAACATCGCCTTCTGGTCGGCCCGGTCGAAGGCCTCCACCAACACCCGGCAATCCCGGAAGATCTCCGGGATGTTCTCTGGCGTAAGACGGACCTGGTGGAGGTCCAGGCGCACGTAGGGGTTGATCCGCCGAAGGTTCTCGGCCAGGGCCTCGACCTTGGGCCTCCCGATCTGGTCCACGAAGTACTGCTGGCGGTTGAGGTTCGAGGGTTCGACCACGTCGAAATCGGCCAGGACGAGCCGGCCGAACCCGGTTCGGGCGAGCGCCACGGCCACCTGGCTGCCCAGGCCCCCGAGCCCCGCGACCCCCACGCACGCCCCCTTGACCCGGGCGTGCACCCCGGGGGTGTGCCGCGCCACCAGGAGGGCCTCGAGTTCCTCCTCACTGGGGACCTCACCCCGCCGGATGAGAACCACCTCGTCCCCGTCTTCGAGGACGACGTCGTCACCCGCCGGAAACCCGTTTCTGATCAACACGTCGGCATCGGGCTTGACGGCCTGCCGGAGGTCTCCGAGCCGGGTCCCCTGGGGTACCTCCCGGTACTGTTCGTTCACCTTTACGCGCACCATCCGCCTCCTCGTGGCCGGGCCCGAGGATTCTTGCACCCCCGGGGCCGGTTCGCAAGCCGCGTCTTGACACCTTCCTCGGGTCCGCTAGGCTCCCAGTCCCACAGGAACGGTTCCAACGGTATCCGACGCGGGAGGCGGCCATGGGCGCGGAGCGGAAGATTCGGGATCTCGCGAAGTTGGAACGCACGGACGGAGGGTTCGTCACGGTGTACCTGAACACCCGCTGGGGGAGCGAAAAAGAGCGGGAGAGGGTGCGCATCTTCGTGAAATCGAAGCTGAGGGAGTGCGCCCAGCAGATGCCGGAACCGATGCGTCAGATGACCGATGGGACTCGGGAGCGGATCGAAGAATACGTGCGGCAGGTGGTGGCGAGGGAGAGGGACGAGGAGTACGACGGCATCGCCCTGTTTGCCTGCGACGGCCGGGGGATTTTCGATGTCCTCCGCTGCCACATCCCGTTTCGCGACCAGGTGGCGTGCGGGGATCGGCCGTTTCTCCGCCAGGCGTCCCGGGTGCTGTGGGAAGGCGAGAGGGGGGTGCTGGTCCAGGTGGGGGCGGAGGCCGGAAGATTGGTGGAGTTCTACCTGGGCGGTATTTCCCGGACCTGGGAGTTTTCGGACGAGGAGTTCCCGGGCCGGCACGAACAGGGGGGGTGGAGCCAGGCGCGGTTCCAGCGCCACGTGGAGGAGCACCTCCAGCGCAACCTTCGCACGCTGGCCGAAAAGCTCGCCGAGTGGACCGATGAGCGCGATGTGGCCCGGATCGCGGTCGCCGGGCCCGAGGAGGTCGTGGCCGCGTTCGAGCGGGAGGTGCCGCGGCGTCTCCAGGGCCGACTGGTGGCGCGGTTGCGTGTCGATCCCCACGAGCCGCTGCCGGAGGTGCAGGCCAAGGCCCTGGCCGCCCTGGCCCGGGCCCGGGACGAGGCCGCGACCGCCCGTCTGAGAAAGGTGCTCGACCGGGAGGGGGACCGGGCCGTCGGCGTGGAAGCCGTCTCCGAAGCCGTTCGCGATGGGCGGGTCCACGAATTGTTCCTTTTGGACTCGTTCGAGCGTCCCGGATGGGTGTGCCCGGCCTGCGGGGAGATGGGGGAGAGGGTCCCCCTCGGGTGCCCCCGGTGCGGAGCCCCCGTGGACGCCGTGGAGTTGGGCGAGGAGTGGGTGCGGGGGGTGCTGGCCAGCGACGGCAACGTGGCGGTCTTCCGGGAGCATCCGCTCCTGGACGAGGCCGGCGGGGTGGTCGCGGCGCTCCGATATTAGATCCAGGATTTTCAAGGGGCGCGCGGGGCGCCCGCCCGGCCCCTTGGCCCATCCGCCGGGAACCGGCACGACCGGCGATTCCCCACCAACCCTCACCAAAGGAGGACGACCATGGCCGTGGCGCGCGTAACCGAACTGATTGCCGCATCTCCGGTGAGCTTCGACGACGCGATCCGCAAGGGGTTCGAGCGGGCGGCAAAGACCCTCCGCAACATCACGGGGTTCCACGTCACGGAGTGGCGGGCCAGCGTGAAAGACGAGGCCATCCAGGAGTACCGGGTTACGCTCCGGGTGACGTTCCTCCTGGAAGACACGCTCTAGCCCCGGGTCCGCGGAACGCCTATCGGGTCAGCGGTTCCAGGTAGGGGGCGAGTTCCGGCCGGCGGTCCCTGAGCCGGGCCGCCAGCTCCCGGGCGCAGGCGTCGGGAGTTTCGAGGTTCCCGAATCCGGTGCCGAGCTGGGGGCCGTCGGCGCTCGGTTCGTGGAAATCGCTTCCACCCGTGACGAGAAGCCCCCTGCGGGCCGCCATCGAACGGTACCGCTCCTGCTGCTCGCGGGTGTGACGGCTGTAGTACGCCTCCACCCCCTCGAGGCCCGCCCCGACCAGGTGGTCGAGGAGGGGGCCGAGCACGCCGGGGTGCTCCCCTTCGATGAGGCCCGGGTGGGCGAGCACCGCCACTCCTCCCGCCGACCGGATCATCCGGCAGGCCTCGTCGGGGGAAAGACGGTCCTTGTCCACGTAGGCCGGTTTGCCCCGGCCCAGGAACCGGTCGAACGCGTCCTGGAGGTCGCGGGCGATGCCCTTGCGAACGAGCACCCGGGCGACGTGGGGCCGGCCGACGAGGGCGCCGTTGGCCTCGGCCGCGACCTCCTCGAGGGAGATCGAGAACCCCAACTCGCGAAGTCGCGCCACCATTTTCGGCGCCCGCTCTTCGCGGCTTCGGGCGAGACGAGCGAACGCGCGCCGGACCTCGGGGAGGCGGGTGTCGATGCCGTACCCCAGGAGGTGAAAGGTCACCTGCCCCCAACGGGTGGAGATCTCCACGCCGGGCACCACCGCCACGCCCAGTTCGGCTCCGGCCTCCAGGAGTTCCCGGTTCCCGTCCACGCTGTCGTGGTCGGTGAGCCCGATGGCGGCGAGGCCTACGCGGCGCGCCTCCTCCACGAGGCGTCGGGGCGGCCACGTGCCGTCCGAGAAGGTGCTGTGGGTGTGCAGGTCCACCATCGGTCGCCTCCCGGGCAAGGGGAACGGGCGGATATACGCGCAGGGGACGGCCCCGTCAAGGGCTTCGGATCACTTTTTCTCTAACGTGTTCAACAGCTTGACTTTCGCCTTTGGCCCATCTAGCATCGGCCACCCAACCCGGGCCCCCGTAGCTCAGTCGGATAGAGCACAGGATTCCTAATCCTGGGGTCGCAGGTTCGAGCCCTGCCGGGGGCACCAAGGGACACCGTCGAAGTCCGAACCCCCTGCTTCCGGACCCCGCGCTGGCGGCCGGATGGGGGCTCTGTCGCTGGGAGGTATCCGAGCCATGAACAAGTCGGATCTCATCAAGGCGCTGTCGGAACGGGGTGGCATGCCGCTCAAGGAGGCGAGAGCGGCGGTGGACACGTTCTTCGAGGCCATGGAGAACGCAATCCTTAACGAGGACCGGATCGAGATCCGCGGGTTCGGCAGTTTCTGCGTGAAGAAATACGACGCCTACGTCGGGCGCAACCCCAAGACCGGCGAACGGATCGAGGTGCCCCCCAAGCGTCTGCCCTACTTCAAGGTTGGGAAGGAACTCAAGGAGCGGATCGACTCCTGATCCGGCCTGCCCCAAAGAGGTTGGTCCCATGTGTGTCGCGGTGCCGGGAGAGATCCTCGAGGTGCGGGAGGACGGGACGGCCGAGGTGGATTTCGGGGGCGTGCGCCGGACCGTGTCCACCGCGCTCCTCCCAGATCTCGAGGCGGGGGATTTCGTGATCGTCCACGCCGGGTTTGCGCTCCATCGGGTCGACCCCGGGGAGGCGCGGGAGACCCGGGAACTGTTTCGGCAGATTCTAGAAGATGACCTTTCCTGAAGCGGGCCCGAACGGGCCCGAACTTGTGTCTGCCCTCCTCGAAAAGATTCGGGCCTACCGGGGGCCGCCCGTAGCGGTCATGGAGGTGTGCGGCACCCACACCGTGGCCATCGCCCGGATGGGACTGCGGGAGCTCCTGCCGGAGGGTGTCCGCATGCTCTCCGGGCCGGGGTGCCCCGTGTGTGTGACCCCGGTGGAGACGTTCGACGAGGCGATCCACCTGGCCACCGAGGCGGGGGTCGTCCTTGCGACGTACGGGGACGGGATTCGGGTGCCCGGGAGCGACGCCACCCTGGCGGCGGCCAGGGCAGGGGGGGCCGACGTGCGGGTGGTGTACTCGGCGCTCGACGCCCTGGCCATCGCCCAACGGGAGCCTGGTCGGGAGGTGGTCCTATTGGGCCTCGGGTTCGAGACGACGGCGCCCGCCTCGGCCGTGGCCGTCCTCGAGGCCGCGGCCAAGGGCGTGCGCAACTTCTCCGTGCTCTCGGCCCACAAGGCGATCCTTCCCGCCATGACCGCGCTCCTGGAGGACCCCGAGGTCCGGATCGGGGCGTTTTTGTGCCCGGGCCACGCGAGCATGGTCCTCGGGGCTCAAGCTTACGAGCCCCTGGCCGAAAGGTATCGTGTGCCGTGCTGCGTGGCCGGGTTCGAACCGGCGGACGTGCTGGCCGGCCTGGCGGCGTTGCTCCGGCAGGGGGAGCGGGGCGAGGCCCGGGTGGAGAACGCGTACCCCCGGGCGGTCACGGCCCATGGCAATCCGGCCGCCCGGGCCGTTCTGGAGCGGGTGTTCGAGAGGGTCCCCGCCCGGTGGAGGGGGCTCGGGATGGTCGAGGGGAGCGGATACGATCTGCGGCCGGAGTTTGCCGCCTGGGACGCCCGGAGGCGGTTTCTGGAAGGGCGGCGCTTCGAGGGGCGGGAACCCGAGGGATGCCGCTGCGCCGAGGTCCTCCGGGGGGTCCGGGAACCGGCCCAGTGCCCCCTGTTCGGCCGGGCCTGCACGCCCCGGCACCCGGTCGGGGCGTGCATGGTAAGTTCCGAGGGCGCCTGCGGGGCCCACTACCGGTACCGGAGGGCCGGGTATGCCTGAGGCGGTGGTGACCCGGGCCCACGGGGGGGGCGGCCGGGAGATGAAGGAACTCATTCGGGACGTGTTCCTGCGGGGGCTGGGGGACGTGGCGGGGGCCGGCCTCGACGATGCGGCCCGGGTCGAGGTGCCCGCCGGCCGGCTGGCGGTGACCACCGACTCCTACGTGGTCGACCCCTGGGAGTTCCCGGGGGGGAACCTGGGGGACCTGGCCGTCTGCGGCACGGTGAACGACCTGGCCATGGTGGGGGCTCGGCCGCTGTACCTCACGGCCGGCTTCGTGCTGCCGGAGGGGTTTCCGCTCCGGGACCTTGAGCGGATCGTGGCGCACATGGCCCGCCGGACCCGGGAGGCCGGGGTGCGGATCGTGGCCGGCGACACGAAGGTGGTTCCCGACGGAGGCCCGATCGTGAACACCGCAGGGGTAGGGGTGCTCCCGGAGGGCCGGGAGATCTCGGGGTCGGCCGCGAGGCCGGGCGACGCGGTGCTCCTCACGGGCGAGGTGGGTCGGCACGGCATCGCCGTGCTCTCCCGGAGGGAGGGCCTGGGGTTCGAAGCCGACGTGACGAGCGACGTGGCCCCCCTGAACGGGCTCGTGGCCCGGATGCTTGACGCCGGTGTGGAGATCCATGCCCTCCGGGATCCCACCCGGGGCGGCGTGGCCGGGGCTCTAAACGAGATCGCCGTGCAGTCGGGCGTTGAGATCGTGCTCGAGGAGGACCGGGTGCCGGTGCCCCGCGCGGTCCGGGCGGCCTGCGACCTTCTGGGCTACGATCCCCTGGAGGTCGCGAACGAGGGGTGCGCCGTGGTCATCGTGCCGGCGGGGCACGCAGACCGGGCCCTCGAGGTGCTCCGGGCCCATCCCCTGGGCCGCCGGGCGGCCCGGGTGGGGGAGGTCCGGAGCGGGCCGACCCGGGTGGTGGCCCGGACGGAGTTGGGTGCGCTGCGGTTCGTGGACGAGCCGGCCGGCGAGTTGCTGCCCCGGATCTGCTGAGCCCCGGCGCGTGCGCTTGACGGAGGGGCCGGGCGGTGTAGGTTGATCCGGTGCTCGTTTGGGGTCGGTTCACCCGGGGCGAAAGGGGGGGACGCCGGGGTTTGCGCCGGGACTAGGGGGACCGGCGCGGAAGGCGGGCCCGATTCGGGAGGGATGGAGTTCCTTCGGGGGAGCCCCGGGACACCGCGGGGCGAGGGGAGTCGGACCGATGGACTCGCAGTATACGGTTCTGGTCGTGGATGACGATCCGGGCATCCTCGCGTATCTGGAGAGCCTGCTCTCCCTGGAGGGATACCGGGTGGTGACCGCCGAGAGCGGGGAGCAGGCCCTGGCGCGGCTCAAAAACGGGGTTTCGCCCGATGTGGTCGTGCTCGACGTCATGATGCCCGGCATGGACGGGCTCGCCACGCTGCGGCATCTGCGCGACCGGGACCCGGAACTCCCGGTGATCATGCTTTCCGGGGTCGGTCGCACGGCCACGGTGGTGGAGGCCATGCGCGCCGGCGCCTACGATTACATCGACAAGTCGTTCGAGGCCGAGGAGCTCAAGCTCGCCCTCGAAAAGGCCCTGGACCGCCGGCGCCTGGTCCGGGAGATCCGGGAGCTTCGAAGCCAGCTCGCCGAGCAGGAGCAGCTCGACCCCATCGTGGGGGTGAGCCCGACGCTCCAGGCGATGAAGGACCTCCTGGACTCGGTGGCCGACACCGACGTCACGGTGCTCATCGAGGGGGAGAGCGGGGTCGGAAAGGAGCTCGCCGCCCGGCGCCTCCACACCAAGTCCGCCCGCCGGCAGGGGCGGTGGGTCAAGGTGAACTGCGCCGCCCTTCCCCCCGACCTCCTGGAGAGCGAGCTGTTCGGGTATGAAAAGGGTGCGTTCACCGGGGCCCAGAGGCGCAAGCTCGGCAAGTTCGAGTACGCCGACGGGGGCACGATCTTCCTGGACGAGATCGGGGAGATGGGGCTCCCGCTCCAGGCGAAGCTGCTGCAGGTGCTCCAGGACCGGGAGTTCTGCCGGGTGGGGGGAAACGAGCCCGTGCGGGTGGACGTGCGGATCGTGTGCGCCACGAACCGCGACCTGCGCAAGGCCGTGGAGAACAAGGAGTTCCGGGAGGACCTCTACTACCGCCTGAACGTGGTGAACGTGCGGATCCCCCCGCTGCGGGAGCGGCGGGAGGATATCCCGCTCCTCACACGGTACTTCCTCCACAAGTACGTGGAGAAGTACGGCCGCGGCCCCGCCGAGGTGTCGGACGCCCTGATGGCCTATTTCCTGTCCTACGACTGGCCGGGCAACGTGCGGGAGCTCGAGAACCTCGTCAAACGGCTCGTCATCCTGAACGACGAGCGGTTCTTGTTCAGCGAGTTCCGGGCGAAGAACGTGACCCCCGCCTCGCCGGCCGCCGTTCCCGTGGCTCCGCCCGATCCCCTCGACCAGATCGAGATCGGGGAAAAGCCGGGGGAGGTGATCTCGCTCAAGGAGATCGCCCGCAGCGCCGCGCTGCAGGCGGAGCGGCGCATGATCGCGGCGGTGCTGCGCCAGACCAACTGGAACCGCCGCAAGGCCGCCCAACTCCTGGACATCAGCTACAAGACCCTCCTCTACAAGATCCGGGAGTGCGGGCTGGAGCCGAACTGACGGCCGGGAGGCTTGGCGGCGGAGCGCCCCCTTGACGCGCGTGTCGGGGGGCGTTTGTTGTGTCCGGGGAAACCGATTCCGCGCTGTCGGCCGCGGGGCCCACGCCGGGGGCTGCCGATCCGGGCCGCCTACCGCGTTACCTCTCGCATCGGCTTCGTGGCCTCGTAGAGGGTCACGATTCCGAAGGTGAGATCCCGGTAGGAGACGCGCCCGAACCCGGCCCGGGTCATCATGGCCGCGAACCGGAACCGGGGCGGGAACCCCTCGACGCTCCGGGGAAGGTAGCGGTAGGCCTCGAAGTTGCCGGAGATCACCCCTCCCACGAACGGAAGCATCCGGTGGAAGTAGACCCGGTACAGGGCGGCGAGGCCCGCGGAGCGCGGCAGGGAGAAATCGAGCACCAGCAGAACCCCTCCCGGCCGGAGCACCCTGTGGAGCTCCCCCAACGCCCGCTCCCGGCGGGCCACGTTCCGGATGCCGAACGCGATGGTGGCGGCGTCGAACGTGTCGGAGGCGTAGGGAAGGTCCTCGGCCGAGGCGTTCTGGAGGAGGATGGAGCCGTCCGCCCCCCGGCGCCGCAGCTTCGGCACGCCGGCCCGGAGCATGGGGAGCGCGAAGTCCGCGCCGTAGACCCGGGCCTCGGGCCGCTGCTTCCGGATCTCCAGGGCCACGTCCCCCGTGCCGCACGCGAGGTCCAGCACCCTCCGGGCCTCGCCGGGGATCCGGCGCACGAGCTCGCGTCGCCACCCCCGGTCGATGCCCAGGCTGAGGATCCGGTTCAGGAGATCGTAGGTGGGGGCGATGGCCGAGAACATGGCCCGCACGGCGCGGGCCCGTTCCCGGGGGTCGGCGGCCGGATTCATCCGCCCCCCACGAAGCGCACGATCTCGAGCCGGTCTCCCTCCTTCAGCCGAACCTGTGCGAACTCGTCCCGCCGAACGACCTCGCCGTTTCGCTCGACCACCACGGAGCCGGGGAAAAGGCCGAGGCTCGTGAGAAGGGCGTCGAGCGAAGCTCCCTCGGCGACGTCCCGCGGTTGCCCGTTCACCACCACCGTCACGTCGTTGCTCCTCCCTGGAGCCGTCCGCTTTCCCCCGAGGTCCGGAACGCCGCGTCCCAGTCCTTCCACACGGGTTCGAGCCCCAGTTGCGTGAGTCGCGCCGCCACCTCCCGCGGGCTCCGGCGGTCCTCCACCTGGAACTGCACATCGGCCGCCCCGGGGCGGGTGTATCCTCCCGGCTCGGTCCGGGATCCCGCGCTCGTGTGGGTCACGCAGATCCGGGTGACCCCATCCCGAAATTCGGGCGACTCCCGGGTGGAGAGCACGAGGCCCACATCCGGCAGGAGGAGCCGAAGGGCGCACATCATCTGGACGAGCTCCCGGTCCGACACGGGGTGGGGGGGCTGGAATCCGCCAGGAGCGGGGCGGAGCCGGGGAAACGAGATCGTGACCTGGGTCTTCCAGTGGTGACGCTCGAGCCACAGGGCGTGGAGCGCGAGCCCAACCGCCTCGAGCCGCCACGGTCCCAGCCCCAGGAGCGCCCCGAGCCCGACCCGGCGCATCCCGGCGCGGGCGGCCCGTTCCGGGGTCCCGAGCCGCCAGCCGTAGTCGGCCTTGCGGCCGGACGGGTGCACCCGGCGGTAGAGATCCGGGTCGTAGGTTTCCTGGAACACCGTGACCCCGTCGTACCCCGCCTCCACGAGGCGGCCGTATCCGGTTTCGTCCAGGGGATAGATCTCGACGGAGAGGCTCGGAAACAGGGGCCCGATCCGCCGGCCCAGCTCCTCGAAGTACCCGACCGGGACGACCTTGGGGTTCTCCGACGAAACCACGAGGAGGTTCCGGAACCCCTGGGACCACAGCACCCGGGCCTCCGCCTCGGCCTCCTCCGGCGTCAATGTGGTGCGCCGGATGGGGTTGTTGCGGTTGAACCCGCAGTACACGCACGCGTTCAGGCAGTCGTTGGAGACGTAGAGGGGGGCGTAGAGCTGCACCACCCGGCCGAACCGCTCGGCCGTGAGCGCCTGGGCCCGGCGGGCCATGGGCTCCAGGTGCCGGGAAGCGGCCGGGGACAGGAGCGCCAGAAACCCCTCGAAGTCCACGGCCCGCCCCGCGAGCGCCGCCTCCACGTCGGCCTCCCGGGCCCGTTCGGCCTGGGCCACCAGCTCGGCCCAGGGCTGCTTCGACCAGTACGCCTCGAACGTCATGCGTCGTCCCGCAGGAACCCGGTCAGGGGGCTCGAGGCCCGGGCCTCCCTCGAAACGGGGGCTCGGCCGGCCAGAAACGCCTGGCGGCCCGCCTCCACCCCCTTGCGAAACGCCGCGGCCATGGCCACCGGGTCCCGGGCCACGGCCACCGCCGTGTTCACGAGCACGGCGTCGGCTCCCATCTCCATGGCCTCAGCCGCGTGGGACGGAACCCCCAGCCCCGCGTCCACCACCACGGGCACCGTGGCCTGCTCGATGATAATCGCCACGGAGTCCCGGGTCAGGAGCCCGCGCCCGGATCCGATGGGAGAGCCCAACGGCATCACGGTGGCCGTGCCGATCTCTTCGAGACGCTTCGCCAGGATGGGATCGGCGCCGATGTAGGGCAGCACCGTGAACCCCTCCCGCACCAGGATCTCTGCGGCCCGCAGCGTCTCCACCGGGTCGGGCAGGAGATACCGGGGGTCCGGGGTGACCTCGAGCTTCACCCAGTCGGAGAGCCCGGCCGCCCGGGCGAGCCGGGCCAGGCGCACCGCCTCCTCGGCGGTGCGGGCGCCGGAGGTGTTGGGCAGCAGCAGATAGCGGTCCCGGTCCACATAGGCCAGGATGTCCTCCTGGGGGCGGGTGAGATCGACCCGCCGGAGGGCCACCGTCACGATCTCGGCGCCCGACGCGGCCAGGGCTTCGGCCATGACCGCGGGGTCGGGAAACTTCCCGGTTCCCATGAGGAGCCGGGACCGAAAGGTGCGACCGGCGATGACCAACGGGTCATCGCCGGCGGAAAGCGGCTGGTTCATTTCATACCTGGAAACTGCCGATTTGTAGAAGATCTGCCTCGTCGGCTAGTATGGCAAACGCCCCCGGTCGATGCAACGGAAGGGGGGCGGGACCGAGAACGAGGAGCCAGGCGATGAAGCGTGTGGCAGCGTGGGCGGCCGTGATGGTCTTGTTGTTGGGATCCCCGGCGGCCGCGTTCAAACGGACCTCCTTGGGGGACCCGCTCAAGGACTTCACCCTGCTCACCCCCTCCGGCGAGGCGTTGCGGCTCGCCGAGCACCTGGGGGAGAAGGCCACGGTTCTCGTTTTCTGGGCCATGTGGAGTCCCCGGAGCGAGGAGGCCCTGGGCGAGTTCCAGGACCTGTACCGGGAGCACCGGGAGCACGGTCTCCAGGTCGTAGGGGTGAACGTGGAGCACCAGGAGCGCGAGCCGGGGGAGGCCGAACGGATCGCGGCGTGGCTCGGGGAACGGGGGATTTCGTTCCCGGTGGTCGTCGATGAGAGCCTCGCGGTGTTCAACGACTACGGGGTCATCGCCGTGCCCTCGCTTGTGCTTTTGGACCCCGAGGGGACCGTTCGGGCCCTCCTGGAAGGGTACTCCCGGATGACCCGGGATACGTTCAAGGAGGAGGTCCTCCGCGCCCTCGGCCTGGTGGAGGAGGTCCCCTCCGAGGCGGCGACGGAACCGAGGGGGCCCAAGCCCAAGGGGTTGGCCGAGCGGTACGCCCGGATGGGAGAGATTTTGCTGAAACGCCGCATGGCAGCCCGGGCCGAGGAGGCGTTCCGGAAGGCGTTGGAGGAGGATCCCGACTACGTCCGGGCCAAGGAGGGGCTGGCGCGGGCCGAGGCCCTGCTGGCCGAGGAGAGAGGGGAAGCGAAGCCGCCGGCTGCGGCACCGGGATCCGAGGCGAAACCCGCGGAGGAGCCACGGGTGCCGCCGGCCCCGGCGGTTCGGGACGGGACGGGACCCGTGTCGGGGGCCGAACCCAATCCCAAGGCGGTGCGCTACGTGCGGATGGGACGCATGCTCATGGACCGCGGCCTTTACGAAAATGCCCGCGGCGTGTTCCAGAAGGCCGCGGAGCTCGACCCGGGCTACGGGGAGGCGTTCGAGGGGTGGGCCCAGGCCCTGGAAAAACTCGGCCGGCCCGACGAGGCGCGCTCCGTGCGGGAGAAGGCCCCGAACCCAGAATAAGGAGGACGAGATGCGGATCGGTAACGTGGAGGACATCGAAGCGAAGCCCGTCGAGATGGAGGGCGCGAGGGGGGTGACGATCCGGGTCGTGATCGGGGAGGCCCAGGGCGCGCCGAACTTCGTCATGCGCGTGTTCGACGTGGAGCCGGGAGGCCACACCCCCTACCACACCCACGGGTTCGAGCACGAGGTGTTCGTCGTGGCGGGCCACGGGAGCCTGGTGGAGGAGGGGCGAACCGACCCCCTGGGGCCGGGGGACGTGGTGTACGTGGCCCCTGGGGTGCTCCACCAGTTCCGCGCGGCCGAGGACGAGGGCCTGCGGTTCATCTGCGTGGTGCCGAAGTCCTGATTCTGGGCCGGGCTTGGTCTGCGGGTCCGCTGGGCCGCGGGGGTGCTAACACCTTCGAAAGGATTGCCGGCGGCGGGTGGGGGGCTGGTTCCGGCCGGGCGCGAGTGCGGCACCCGATCGCCGCGCCTTTCCATGCCGTTGTCGGCTCGGCAGGCCGGTGCGGCGGTGGCGGACGTTCCGGATCTTCCAAAGCGATCCGGGCGTGGTGATGGCGCGGCGAGGTGAGGGGCCGCACCCGGCTCTCCACCAGCCCCCCACCCGCGGGTTTCCGTAGCAACGACGGGGATCTGACAATGCTTGCGTTGGG
>NZ_BAAHXI010000075.1:0-17785 GCF_054656955.1 Deferrisoma palaeochoriense | reverse complement strand
GTCCAGCTGGTGCCCGTCCGGAAATTGCAACCACAAAATCTAAGGTTTTTCGCCCGTTCTGTTATTGGTCCTGGTACGAAAATCTGGTGCGTTGCACCCAGCCACCACTTGATATGCTTGATAAATTTCGACACAACGGGCGCGCGGATGCGTCGAAAACGAGGCCAGCAACTGCACCTCTTCCAGGTTACCTAGTGGGCCAGATCCTGTGGCTTCGCGCCGCCCCCTCCACGGTCGAGATCTATCACGACCATGCACTGGTGGCCTCCCATCCCCGCGTCGCGCGCCCTGGCGCCCTCTCCACCGTCCCCGACCGCCTTCCCCCGAACGCGTTGGCCTACCAGATGCGTGACCCCCAGTGGTGTCTGGCCAAGGCCCACAAGGCCCTCCACCCGCAGGGTCATCGAGCACCTCTTCGCCCACCGGGTCCTCGACAACCTCAGCGCCGCCCAGGGCATTCTCCGCCTCGGGAAGCGCTCCGGTGCCCACCACCTGGAGGCCGCCTGCCGCCGCGCCCTGCGCTTCGGCGATCCCCGCTACCGCGCCGTGAAAACCCTCCTCCACAAGGGCCTCGCCCAGGAGCCCGAGGGACCGCCACCTCCCGGGCCATCGCAATGCCCCGCCGGACCCCCATGCAAAACCCGGCCGCCCGGGCCACCACCGACGCCTGCGAGCGCCGCCTCGCAGCCCTAACCCGCGTGGATCTGCTCATCATCGACGACATCGGCCTCAAGCCCCTTCGTCCACCCCAGGGTGAGGACTTCCACCACCTCTTGATCGAACGCCACGAGCTGGCCGCCACCATCCTTACCAGGAACCTCGATCTCGACGAGTGGGGCAAAGCCTTCCCCAATCGGCTTCTCGGCGCGGCCGTCCTCGATCGGATCCGTCACGGCGCCTACCGGATCGTCCTGGAGGGCCAGAGATGCCGCGCCCCACGGCCGATGCCGGAACCTTCACCCAAGGACGTTGCCCCCGGGTGACGAAAGGGATGGGGTCGCCACCACCGAGCCCCCTAGGAGCAAGCCGGTTCGCGTGGCTCCATTACGGCGATCATGGGTGGCTCGATTACGGCGATCCGCGACAGGCATGGGCCGGGGCGACGGGGATGGGGTTGGTGTCACCCGGGGCCGCTCCGAACAGCGCCGGGTCCAACTCTGTCAGATCCAGGGTCAGGATGGCCCTGCCGCCGGAATCCAACGCGGCGGCACTTCGTCCCAGGCGCTCCGAATTCCCCGGGCCCACGGGCCGCACTTCGACACCTGTTTTCGTCACCGCGATCTCCCTTCACACCTTCTCACCCCGATCCACCAAGCTCTCGTTGCCTTTCACGAGATCCGCATCAGGGCGAGGCAACGCGGGTCAATGGAGCTGCCGCATCTCAGTCAGGTCAAAAGCTGTGATCCTTCCAGAGATCAACGAGTTGACGAACACCTTTCCATTGCCCACCATCACGTGCTCAGCCGAGAAGAGCCCCCCTGGACGGGTACCCAGGGAGGTATCCAGCCAGTATCCGTTGAAGGGCGGCAGGATCCTCCCTTCGGAGTCAGGAAGGTACGGCGTGGGATCCTCGTAAGAGCGGGCGATCATGTTGAACCCATCGCCGACCAAAAGGGTCTGATTCACGCTGTCGAACGCCACGCCTACCGGCAGGAAAAGGTCGTAGGGGGTGAGGGTGTCCGGGTGATCGTAAGTTCCAGCGCCCATGCCCAACTTGCCCACATAAGCTCCGTTGGAGCTGTCAAAGACCTGAAGCCTTTGGTTCCTACGATCGACCACGTAGACTCGGCTCCCCCCCGCCACAACGTCTTGGATCTGATCAAAGGTACCGACCGCACCCTCACTATAAAAATTAGGACCAAGAGCCCAATCAGCAGACATGTCATCTCCCTTGCTGGCATCCTTCCCACCAACATGCCAAGAGTACTGAAATATGGCCCAGTACGGATCATAAACGAACTTCCACACATAGCCAAGATTGCTAGCAATATACACCCCATACGTACCTGACGAGACATCTTCTAGGTGCACATCTATCGCCTTGGGATAGTTGTTATTATATTGAGAAATCTCTGGCACACCATACCCGGTCGTTCGATATGAGAGATCAAAAACGTCCTCCAGAAACCCCTGTTCGTCATAAATTCTTATGGAGCTGTCTCCCGTGTAGGGCCACACCAGACTCATATCGGCCGCAACCAATATGGCCACCTCATAGGAGTTCCAACCGTTCACCGGCTCGTAGACGTCGATCCCGGTCACGCCGGTGGAGATGGGGGCACCGGTGAACATGCCAAGATACTGGCCGGTGGCGTCATACATGTTGACCCGGGTGTTCGGGGTGTCCGTAGCGAGCAGGATGTCGCTAACGGAGCCGTCGGTGGGCAACCACGCCATTCCCCCTACGAAGTGGAGCTGCCCCTCAAGGGTCCTCGGATGCCCCCAGAACTCGTGCTCCAGGCTTCCCCCCACCCCCTGGGAAACCGAACACCGAAGGATCGCCTGGCCGGACGGACTCACCCAACACTTCTTGATGCGGTGGTTACCCGGGTCGCTCACCAGGATCACCGGGGCATCCTGGTAGAATACGCCCCATGACCAGACATCTTCGGTGTAGAAACCGCCCGTCGGGTACTCCAGGGGAACAGCGTCGTTGGGTAGTTGGAAGCACTCGTCTTCGTATAACGCGGTGACTGGATCGCGCATCTCCACCTGCTGGATCCCGAGCCTTCCGTAGACCCAAACGGCCTGGGCGTCGCTGGCCGGATCGATTCGGTAGCGGACCGTGCCAGAGGCGGCGGGATCGAGGTTGGGGAACTTGAGGAACCGGCCGTTGTACGTATCGGCCACGTAGAGGTTCCCGTCCCGATCGGTTCGGACCCCGCGCGGACGCTTCAAGTGGTCAGGGGTTCCGTTGATGACGAAGCGGCCCAGGATATCGGTGAGCGTCAGAGCCCCGGTCGCTTGATCCACTTCAAAAACCTTGATGCGGTTGTTTCCGTTGTCGCAGACGTAAATGTACTCATGGGAGCCGTCGGCAGATCTCCAGTACGTGAGCCCCTGGGGGATTCGGAACCCCTCGATCTTCTCCGGTGATCCGGCATAGTCGTCGTAGTAGGCCGAGTCGGTCCCGTAGTCCTTGTCCACGCCGACGATGATGGGTCCCGCGGGCACGTACGCTCCGGTAGGATCCTGCCAGCCCCGGGTCGTGATCAGGGTCGCCGTGTAGGTTTCTGGGTCGAGGTGGAACCCCTTCAGCCGGTGGTTGAACTCATCGGAAACGTACAGATACCCATCGGGTGTGACCACCAGGTTCCGCGGCAGCTTGAGCTGGTCATCCCCTCCCTGACCCTCGTGCCCAAAAGAGGTGACGTAGTAGAAACGATCTGGGTCGGAAGGGTCCGTATGGTAGAAGTGGATCTTGTGGACGCCGATGTCGTTCACGTAGAGTCCGGCCAGCCGAGCGTCCTGAGCCTCGCTCCTCGACAGGAAGTAGATGCCGAGGGGGGCGGAGATCTTGGGCGCGACGGTCTCTGGGCTGTCGGGATCGAGCAGGGCGTCACGGTCGTCGAGTTCTCCCACGAGAGCCCCGTCGAGGTTCAGCACCCGGATCTTGTAGTGACCCACGTCTGCCACATAGATGCGAGCCGTGGCAGGATCGGCGGACAGGGTGTCCTTGTCGTAGGTCACGGTGGTCGGGGTGTTGAATTGGTAACGCTGGTGCGCCGGTTCGCCGGCAAGCTCACCCGACCGGTCCTCGTCTCCGAAAGTGAGGAAAGCCCGAGCGGGCGAGCACAGAAACGCGGAGACGAGGACGATCCAGAACCATCCGCCCATCCGCTTCTTCTGCCAACACATCGTCCCGTCTCCTTTCGTGCCCACGAAGTCACGCGATGCCTGCCACGGCCCTCCAACCATCGGATGCCCTCCGCCGGTGCGCCCGAGTTCCGAGAAAGCCTTTTCTCTCGATCAGCCCGGGCCCCACTGGACGGTGGCGGCGGCGTAGGTGAAACCGATCCCAGCGGACACCAACACCGTCAGATCGCCGTTGCGGAGGGCACCGCTCCGGCCCCCCAGCTCCAGGGAGAGGATCACGTCGTTGGTGCCGTGATGGCCCCATTCGGCGAGCGATGCGCTCCGGCGGTCGCGGATTCCCAGGGCCGAGAGGACCTGTTCGCGCATGGCGGGAGGGAGGTGGCGCAGGGCCAGGTAGTCGGGGCGTCTTCCTTGGAGGGCCGCCCCGGCCACCGCGACCAGGCCCGCGGGGAACCGGGTCGCCAGGTACTCGGCCAGGGCTGCCGGGGCCGCCGTCTGGAAGAACATCGCGGGGGTGCCCAGGTTCTCCTCACAGAAGGGCTGCTCGGTCCCCCCGCCCGGCACGTACACCGCGTCGGCCATGTCCGGGTCCACGTGAAACGCCAGGCCGAGCAACCGGTTCCGGGGGTGGTCCTTTCTGAGGAGGAGAGCCCCGCCCGAGGCCGAGTAGGCAAGGAGAAACCGGGTTTGCGGGTTTCGGGGGTCCACCAGGTCGACGTTCCGGGTGCCCCCGGCCAGGAGCACCGTCCGGATCGTGTCGTCTCCCGTCATGAGGTCCCGGGCCACCCGGAGGCCGACGAGGCTCGTGACCCCCTGACCCACGAGGTCGAACGCCCAGGCGTTCCGGCAGCCCACCTCCTCCTGGAGTCGGATGGCCGCGGTCTGGGCGACGTAGTCCTTGTACTCCTCCCCGGTCCAGATCACCACGTCCACCTGCCCCGGCGCGACCCCACCCCGGGCCAGCGCCTGGCGCGCCGCCCGCACGGCCATCGGCACGGGATGGTCCCCGGGGCCGGGCACGGGTTTGCAGCAGATCCCCAGCGCCTCGACCTCCTCCTTCCCGAGACCCGCCCGGGAGGCCACCTGGGCGGCCGTCTCGCGGCGCAGGGGAACGTACACGCCGTGGCTGACGATCCCGATGGAGGCCTCGGACGGGCTCATGGATTCCCCTCCGAGTCGGCCAACAGCACCCCGCCCCCTTGATGCCGCGCCGTGGTTACGGGTCCCCACCGGAGGACCAGGGCGTCCCAGGCGTAGCCGATCCCTGCGGAGAGCATGAGCACGATGTCGCCGTCCCGAAGCCGTCCCTCCTCAACGGCGAGCTCGAGGGACAGGAGCTGGTCGTTCTGCCCGTGGTGACCGAACTCGGCCAGGTACCGGCTCTGTTCCGGCCGGAGCCCCAGCTGGGCCAGGAGCCATTCGTGGGCGCTGCGCTTGACGAGCAGGGTGGCCAGGTAGCCGACGTCGCCCCGCGACAGGCCGCTCTTCTCCAGGGCGCGATCGATGCAGGTCAGCCAGTTCTTCAGGGACAGCCGCTCGAGCCGCTCCTTCATCCCCTGCGGGTCCAGCACGTCCAGGTACTGCTTGCCCTCGCGGAGGCCCTCAGGCGTGACCGGCGCGACCGATCCCCCCTGGGGAACGTAGACGTCCCAGGCGAACGACCCATCGCTCATGAAGTGTCCGTCGAGGATCTCGTTGGCGGGGCAATCCCGCTGGACCACGCAGGCTGCGCCGCCGGCCGCCAGGAAGTACATCCACCGCACCCTCGGGTTCGCGTAGTGGATGAGGTCGGAGTTGCGGTAGCCGGACACGACCAGGACGTTGCGAAGCCCCGGGTCCGCCCGGATCATGTCGCGGGCGAGCTTCAGCGCCACCACCGTGGTGCCGCAACGCTGCTGCATGTCGAACGACCACGCGCGCCGCAGGCCGAGCTCCTTTTGGATCTTCGGCCCCACGGGCCAGTTGCGGTACTCCTTGACCTCCTCCCCGCTCCAGATCACCAGGTCGATCTCGGAGGGCTGGAGCCCGGAGTAGTACAGAGCCTTGCGTGCGGCCTTCAGACCCATGGCCACCGTTCCGTCGCCCGGGCCCGGGACGTTTTTCTGGTACCACCCCAGCTTGGTGCGGATGATCTCGGCCGGCGTCCCGCTCTGGGCAGCGATGTACTCCGCCTGGTGGTAGGCTCGGGGGATGTACGTGGCCAGGCTCCGGATGCCAGCGCGGTTCCTTTCGGGCACGTCACTGCCCCCCTGTTCGGGTCGGCTCCCGCCGGGCCAAGACCTGGTGCACCGCGCCCATGATCCCCTTGGGGAAGAGGAACACCACCAGCATGAACAGGATCCCGAAGTACAGGACCCATCGCTCGGCCAGCCGCTGGGCGATCTCCACCCCGGGGAGCAGGGTCGAGGCAGCCGTCTGGAGCTCGGGCAGCCAGGTCTCGGCCACCATGATGAAGGCGGCACCCACGATGCCGCCGTACAGGGTGCCCAGCCCGCCGATGATCACCATGAAGAGGATGTTGAGCATGATGGGGATCCCCAGGACGGACTCGGGGTTGACGTAGCGCACCCACGCGGCGAACAGCACCCCTGCGATCGAGGCACCGGCCGAGCCCACCACGGTGGCCAGGAGCTGGTAGTGGAAGGTCCGGTAGCCCAGGGCCGTGGCGCGCTGCTCGTTCTCCCGGATCGACTCGATCACGCGACCCACCGGCGACTCCACGAACCGCAGCAGGCCGGCGAACACCGCCACCGACACCCCCAGGATGGCGTAGTAGGTGATCAGCCGTCCGCCCACGCTCACCCCCAGGACCTCTCCTCCGGTCCAACCCACCCCCAGCACCCCGGGCAGACGGAACGACACCCCGTCCTCTCCCAAGGTGAGGCTGGTCCATTGCCCCCCCAGGATGTGGGCGAACTCCGCGAGGGCCAGCGTGACCATCGCGAAGAAGATCGCCTTGACCCGGAGGGAGAAGAACGCCACGGCCGAGGCCAGCACCGAGCTCAACCCCACGGCCAACACCAGGGCCACGGCCAGGTGGTATCCCCGGGGCTCACCGCCGTGGTGGATCACCAGGGCCAGGCAGTAGGCGCCCAGGCCGAAGAACATGCCGTGGGCAAAGGACACGATCCCGGTGTAGCCGATGATCAGGTCGTAGGACGCGACCACCACCGCGAAGATCATGATCTTGGCCAGGACGTCCATGGCCCGGAACGACGGGAAGATCCAGGGGCCCAGGACGAAGCCCAGCAGGAGAAGCGCGCGTACCCCCGCGGCGAGGAGGCGGGTTCGGTCCCGGCTCCCCCCCGTGCCGCGGGCAGCCGGGTTCAAAGGAACGGCCCTGGAAGCCATGCTCTCCCCCTCCCTATTCCTGCCCCATCAGACCCTGGGGCCTGAGGAGCAGAACGATCACCATGATCAGGATGTTCACGCCGAGGGCGAGCTTGGGCACGAGGAACGAGACGTAGTTGAACGCCAACCCCACGACCACGGCTCCCACGAACGAGCCCGTGACGGAACCCATTCCCCCGATGATCACGACGATCATGGCCAGGATGAGGTTCTCGTCGCCCATGCCCGGGTGGATCTGCTCCCGGAAGACGGCCCACATAGCACCGCCCACGGCCGCCAGGGCGGCCCCGCCTGCGAATACCGCGGTGAAGATGCGGCCGATGTCGTATCCCATGACCTCCACGATCTCTCGGTTCTCCACTCCCGCCCGGACGACGAGGCCCAGCCTCGTGCGCCGGAGGAGGAGGTGGAGTCCCCCGAACACCGCCACGCCTACCACGACGGCCAGCACCCGGAACCGGTTGATCACCACGTCGAACAGGTCATAGCTCCCCTGGAGGGCCTGGGGCACGAGCACCATCTCGTCGTTGGGCCCCCACACGATCTTGATCACCTCGGTCATCACCAGGGAGAGGCCCACCGTGATGAGGATCTGCTTCAGGTGATCGCCGTACACCCGGCGGACCACCACCCGCTCCACCACCACCCCGAGCACGGCGCCCACCCCCGCGGCGGCCGCCAAGGCGAGCAGGGTGGAACCCAGGCTCTGACCGAGCGAGCCCGTCTCGACCCAGCCCAAAGCGTCGAGGCGCCGCAGCACGCTGAACCCCACGTACCCGCCCCAGGCGAAAAACGCGCCGTGAGCCAGGTTGAGCACGTCCATCAGGCCGAAGATCAGGGTGAGACCCACCGCCGTGAGGAACAGCAACATCCCCATGGCCAGGCCGGCCACCGTGAGGAGCAGGTAGGTGGTGGGATCGATCCAGAAGAGCGGCAGCAGAACCAGCGCCGCTGCCCCCGCCCCCACGGCCAGCTGCCGACCGTTGACCGGCCGGCCCGGGGGCTGTCCGACTGCCACATCCAGCGCGTTCATCCCTTCGTGCTCCTCACCCGATTCCCAGGTACCTCTTTTTCACCGTGTGATCGTTCACCAGGTCCTCCATCCGGCCCCCGTGAACGACCCGTCCGGCGTCCAGGATGAAGTAATCGGTCCCCACGTGCCGGGCCATGTGGAAGTTCTGCTCCACCAGGATCACGGTCGTCTCCTCGCTCATGTGTCGGAGCGACTCGATCAGGTGGTCCACGACCACCGGCGCCAGCCCCTTGGACGGCTCGTCGATCAGGAGCAGCCGGTGATCCGTTACAAAGGCCCGTCCGATGGCCACCATCTGCTTCTGGCCTCCGGAGAGCACGCCCGCCTTGGCCCGCCAGTACTTCTTGAGGGCGGGGAAGAGCCGGAAAACCGTGTCGAGCCGCCTGGCCGACTCCTCGGTCTCGCGGGGCATGGCCAGGCGGAAGTTCTCTTCCACGGTCAGGTGGCACAGCACCGCCTGGGCCTCCGGCACGTACCCCACGCCGAGCCGGGCGATCTCGAAGGTTCTCCGGCGCTCGATCCCCTCCCCAGCCAGCCGGATCTTCCCCTTGCTGGCCCGGACCAGCCCCATGATGGTGCGCAGGGTGGTGGTCTTTCCCGCCCCATTCCGGCCCAGCAGCACCGTGGCCCTCCCGGGCCGGGCCTCCAGGGACACCCCCTGGAGGATGTGGTGGCCTCCGATGTGCGCATGCACCCCCTCCAGGGTCAGAATCGGCTCAGACATCTCGCACGCCTCCGCCGAGGTAGGCCTCCAGGACCTCCGGGTTGCACGAAACCGCCTCGGGGGAGTCGTCGCACAGGAGCCGGCCGTCGTTGAGCACGGCGATGCTGTCGGAAAGTGCCATGATCATGTCGAACTTGTGCTCGACGAGAAGGATCGTGCGGGTCCGGGTCGCCTTGATCCGGCGGATGAGGTCCAGGACGGCGGGAACCTCCTCCATGCTCATGCCGGCCGTGGGCTCGTCGAGGAGCAGCACCTGCGGGTCCAGGCCCAGCAGGATCGCGATCTCCAGCTGGCGCTGCTGCCCATGGGGCAGGACCTCGGCCCTGTCGGCCCACCGGTGCGCGAGCGACACCTCCTCCAGGATCCCGTAGGCCCGCTCCTCCAGCTCCGGGTAGGCCTCACAACGGCGCCAGAACACCAGGCCCACCCGCTCCCGGGCCTGGAGCGCGAGGCGCACGTTCTCGAGCACCGTCAGGGCGGGAAAGAGGTTGGTGAGCTGGAACGACCGGCCGATCCCGATCCGGGCCCGGTCCGCTGGCCCGAGGGGGGTGACGTCCCGGCCGTGGAACAGCACCCGTCCGGAGCTGGGCCGGTACTGGCCGCTCAGCAGGTTGAACAGGGTGGTCTTCCCCGCCCCGTTGGGCCCGATGATCGACTTGAGGGTGTACGGCTCCACCCGGAGGCTCACGTTGTCGATGGCGGTGTTGCCACCGAACCGGATCGTCAGGTTCCGGGTCTCGAGGGCGGCCTCGGCCACGGTGCTGTCTCCTCTGGAAACGCGGGCGAGGGAGGGCGGCAGGGCCCCCTCCGCGGGGGCGCTGCCGACGGGCTACCGATTGCGGATGGGAACGTCCAGGTCCTGCCAGGTGAGTTCCCGCACGAGCACGGGTACCGCCCACGGCAGGCCGGGATCGTTCTTGATCCGGAAGTGATACATGGACTGCAGCGCCTGGTGGTCCTCCTTGCGGAACACCATCTCCCCCTTGGGGGTGTGGAAGTGCATGCCCTCCATGGCGGTGATGAGCGCTTCGGTGTCCGTGGATCCGGCCGTCTCGATGGCCTTTACCACCGCGATCGCGGCGCTCATGCCCCCGCAGGTGAAGAAGTCGGGGGGCCGGTTGAAGCGCTTCCGGTGTTCTTCCACGAGCCACCGGTTCGCCTCGTTCTTGGGAATGTCGTAGTAGTAGTAGGTGGCACCCTCCATGCCCTCCAGGGGCTTGTAGAGCTTCAGCGCGGCGAGGATGTTGCCGCCCGCCGTGAGCTTGATTCCGTGCTTCTCCTCCAGCTTCATCGCCCGCAATTTGCCCAGGGGGTTTCCCTTTCCCGCCCAGATCACGAACAGGTACTTGTCGCCCTTCACGCGGCTGAGGGCCTTAATGATCCGCTGGGCCGGAGCCGTGAAGTCCGCGGTCTTGAGGGGGACATACTCCTCATGCACGACCTTGGCCCCCTTGGCCTCGGCAGCCTCCTTGTAGGCTGCCACGCCGTCGCGGCCGTACGCGTAGTCCTGGGCCAGGGTCGCGATGAACACCCCGGGCCTGGCCACGGCCACCGCGTTGGCGATGGCTTCCTGGGACGAGTTCCGGCCGGTGCGGAAGACGTAGCGGTTCCAGGCCTTGCCGGTAATGCTGTCGGCCACGGCCGGCTCCACCACCAGCACCTTCTTGAACTCCGCGGCCACGGGCAGCATCGCGAGGGCAACGGCCGACGAGACGCCCCCCACGGCCAGGTCTACCCCGTCGTCCTTATAGGCCTCGGTCAGTCGCTGCTTGCCCAGGTCGGGCTTGAGCTGGGTGTCCTTGACGATGACCTCGATGGGCCGGCCCAGCACCCGCATCGTGCCGCGGGTGGCGTACTCCAGCCCCATCTTGAACCCGGTGATGGACTGCTTGGCGTAGACCTCGAACGGGCCCGTGACCCCCACCACCTGGGCGATCTTGATGGGCTTCTCCGCCGCCCTCGCGGGGGGAGCGGAGAACAGGGCCACCGCGAGAGCGAAGGACATGAGTGTGAACCCGTGCTTTCCCGTCATCGTCTTCCTCCTCGTGGGGTGCGGGAAACCGACCCGCGCAGGGCCGCGAGCCGGTGAGGCAACCTCAGCGGGCCTGCTCCCGAAGGACGTTTTTCAGCACCTTGCCGGCGGCGTTGCGCGGCAGGGCATCCACAAACACCACGCGTTTCGGGACCTTGTACTTGGCCAGACGGGGGCGCAGATGCTCCAGCACCTGCTGCACCGTGAGCGTGTGGCCGTGCTTGACGGCCACCACCGCGCACCCGACCTCCCCCCAGGTGTCGTCCGGCACGCCGACCACCGCGGCCTCGGAGACCTGGGGCAGCTCGTAGATCAGGTTCTCCACCTCGGCGGGGTAGACGTTCTCCCCGCCCGAGATGAACATGTCCTTCTTGCGGTCCACGATGTAGAGGTCTCCGTCCTCGTCCATCCGGGCGAGGTCCCCCGAGTGGAACCACCCGCCGGAGAAGGCCTGCCGGGTGGCCTCCGGCCGATTCCAGTACCCCTGCATCAGGTTGGGGCCCCGGAGGACCAGCTCCCCCACCTGGCCCCGGGGCACCTCGTCGCCCCGCTCGTCCACCACCCGCACCTCCACGTGGAACAGGGCCCGGCCCACCGAGCCGGCCTTGAGCAGGGCGAGGTTCTTGGGCAGGGTGGTGATGCCCGGGGCCGCCTCGCTCATGCCGAACCCCTGCTGCAGGGCGATGCCGGCCTCGTGGTACTGCTGCACCAGGCTCGGGGGAAGGGGCGCACCCCCGCTCATCGCACACCGGACACCGGCGAACGCGGAGGGATCGAACTCCGGATGCTGAAGGAGGAACAGGAACATCGCCGGAACTCCGAAGAAGAGGCTGATCCTCTCCTCCCTCAGGAGCCGAAGGGTCTCGGAGGCGTCGAAGGTCCGCTGGAGCACGACCGTGCCGCCCACATAGAGCATGGGCAGGGTGAACAGCCCGATCCCCCCGATGTGGAACATGGGCAGGGCGAGGAGATTTCGGTCGGCCGACGTGAAGTCCAGGGCCAGCTGGAGGTTGAGGGCGTTCCAGAAGCTGGCGCCCTGGCTGAGCACGGCTCCTTTCGGCCGCCCGGTGGTGCCCGAGGTGTACATGAGGATGTGGGGCGTGTCCCCGTCCGGAAGCGGGGAGACCTCGGGCTCGGCATCCGGTTGCGCGGCCAAGCACGCCTCGTACGCATGAGCCCCCAGGACAGCGTCCGCACCCAGGCACACGGCCCCGCGCACGCAGGCAGCGGCGCGGAGCTCCCGGGCGAGGTCCTCCAGCCCGGGATCGAACAAAAGGGTCTCGGTGCCGCTATCCGTGAGGATGTAGTCCAGCTCCGGGGCGGTCAGACGCCAGTTCAGCGGCACCAGGATCGCGCCCAGCTTAGCCGTGGCAAAGATCACCTCCACGAACTCGGCACGGTTGTACGCGAGCAGCCCCACCCGGTCGCCCGGCTTGACCCCCAGGGCCTGCAGCGCCCTCGCCGCCCGGTTGACCCGGCGGTTGAGATCCCGGTACGTCAGGCGCCGGTCTCCGTCCACCACCGCTTCCCGGTCCGCGCTCAGCTCTTCGCGCTTGCGAAGCCACCAGCCGATTCCTTCCACGGCACTCCCTCCTCCGGGATCAGGCACGGATCTTCCTCAACACATCCGCCAGATTCCGCGCGAAGTTCTCCACGTGGCCCATGCCCTCCTGGTCCTCGAGCGCATCCCGGGCCCCCCCGGTCCCGGCCATCCCGACGGTCCAGTAGGTCGACCCGGGAACGGTGATGCCGTTGATGAAGAACCACAGCAGGAGCTGGGAGAAGGCCAGGTTGTGGCCGGCCCGCCGGGCGACCGTGATCGGACCGCCCACCTTCCCTGCCAGGAACTTCCCGTTCCAGTGGGCCACGAAGGTCGCTCGGGAGAGCAGGGCCATCATGGGGGGCACGACCGAGGACATGTAGACCGGAGACCCCAACACGATGCCGTCCGCCGCGCACATCTTGTCGAGGATCTCAGCGAAGTCGTCGTCCTGGATGGCGCACCGGGCCGTCTCCACACACTCGTAGCACCCCCGGCAGGGCTGGATCTCCTTTCCGCGAAGGGAGATCACCTCGGTCTCGATCCCCTCTTGCTCCAGGATCCCGGCGCACCGGTTGAGGTACTCCAGGGTGTTGCTCTGGGGCCGCAGGCTGCCGCCGATGCACACGACTCTCATGTCTCGTCCTTTCCTAGAATGTCCCGGACGTCCATTGACGTTTGGAGAGATCCGTTTCGCAACTGCTCGGTCATCAGATCCGAGAAGAACGTCTGTTCGAAGCACCTGCCGAACAGGGCCCTTTCGGTTCGAAAGCCATCCTCCAGCGCGCTTTCTCCGGCGGCGCGCACCGCCTGTTTGGCCAGGGAGAGCGCGTACGCGGGGTGGCGGAGCACCGATTCGAGCAGCCTCCGTGTCTCTTCCTCCAGGGCCTCGGGGGCGACCACGCGGTGGACCAGCCCGAGGCGGGCCGCTTCGTCGCCTGGGTAGAGCCTTCCGCTCAGGATCATCTCCGTGGCCAGGCCCGTCCCGACCAGCAGGGGGAGGCGTTGGGTCCCTCCCCCCCCCGGGATGAGCCCCACCTTGACCTCGGGCAAGCCAATGCGGGCGGTCGTGCTGGCCACCCGGAAGTCGCAGGCCAGGGCGAGCTCGAATCCGCCGCCGAAGCACAGGCCGTTGATCGCTGCAACCAGGATGAGCGGGCTTGCCTCCATCCGGCTGAGCAGGTGCTGGAACCGCTCCGAGAACGCCTCCCCCCGCTCCGGGTCCAACCGCATCATCTCGACCCCGTCGGCGCCGCCGATGAAGTAGGTGGGACCCGTTCCGGTGAAGACGAGCGCTCGGACGTTTGCCCTTTCGGACTCGTCCAGGAGGCGCCCGAGCTCTGCCATCAGGGCCGAGTGGATGGAGTTGCGGTCCCGAGGTCTTCTCACGGCCACCCAGCGGATTGCGCCCTCGTCCCTCACGTCCACGTGCTCGAATCCCGTCATCGCCGCCTCACATCACCAAACCGCCGTTGGGGCTGAAGACCTGTCCCGTGAAGAAGTCCGCCTCGGGAGAGGCGAGGAACCCCACCAGGGCCGCTATCTCCTCAGGGGTTCCCAATCTCTTCAGGGGCGTTTTTTTCAAGATGTGATCGCGGAACCCGGGGGGCAGGTCGTCCAGCATCGGGGTGTCGACATAGCCCGGAGCGATCACGTTGACGCGTACGTTGTGGCGGGCAGCTTCGGCGGCAAGGGACCTGGCCAGCGTATTCACCGCCCCTTTTGCGGCCGAGTACGCCACGGCCCCGGGGGTGGGCGTGAGCGAGGCGACCGAAGAGAACAGGACGATCCGCCCCCCGCCCCTTCCCTTCATGTGTCGCACCGCCTCACGACAGCAGAAGAAGGTGCCGTCCAGGTTGACGGCCATCAGGCGGCGCCACCCCTCATCGGACAGCTCGTCGAGCCAAGCGGTCTCGCCCAGGATCCCGGCGGCGTGAACCACCATGTCCAGCCGGGGAGCCCGCTCGAGAACCGCCTCGAACAGCCCTGCCACGGAAGAGCCGCTCGCTACGTCCACGACCAAGGCCTCGGCCCGGCCCCCACGTCGGGCGACCTCTTGGGCAACGGTCCGCGCCGCAGTCAGGTCTATGTCAGCCACGAACACGGTCCGGCCGGCGCGGGCCAACCGAAGGGCCGCGGCCCGCCCCATTCCCGAGCCGGCCCCCGTAATCAGAGCCGTTTCCACCGGTCGCGTGCGCATGTCAGAGATCCCGGAGCCTGTCGAAGGCCTGCGCCGGCTTCGACGTGGGGAAGAGAATCAGGCCCGGCGAATCCAGCTGCTCGATGACTCCACGGGCCACGGCCTCTGTGGAATCCATAACACTCCTGTACTCGGCGACGAGGGGCCTCATCTCGTCCGCCCCGCATGACGTCTCGAAAAACTCGGTGTCGGTGAGATGGGGACAAACCGCCTTGACCCGAACTCCGGTGCCCTGGAGGTCGCGGGCAAGGCCCCGCGAGAAGCCGACCACCGCGTGCTTGCTGGCCACGTATGCCGCCACGCTATTCGCGTGGGCCACGAGCCCTGCGATGGAGGCCATGTTCACGATGAGTCCCCTCCCGCGCCCCAGCATGTCGGGGAGAACCGCCTGCGTCAGGAACACCGTGGCAAACAGGTTCACCTCGAACAGGGCCCGCCACACCGGCTCGGAAGCCTTCAAGAACGCCCCATAAGCTCCCCTGCCGGCGTTGTTGACCAAAACGTCGATCCGCCCCCAGTGCTCTGCGACCCGGTCGACCAGATCGGCGCGGCCCCGCGACGTCGTCACGTCGGCTTTCACGATGAGGGTGGGGCCCTGGCATCCGTCCGCAACCTCCCGAAGTCGCTCCTCCCGGCGAGCCGCCAGAGCAACCCGCGCGCCCTGACGGGAGAACTCCTGGGCCAAGGCCGCACCGATCCCTGAGCTGGCCCCTGTCACCACGACGACGTCTTCAGACCCAAGATCCCGCATCAAGGTAGACACTCCCCAAAAAGCTGAAATATGAACCACGCGTCAGAAAACTATCCGGCCTTCCTGCCGGGTGTCAAGAAAAAAATGAAACGGTGTTGTTTTGGCTTGCGGATCGGCAAGACGGCGGGAGGTGCGAGAGGGGTGCAGTCCACGGCCACCTGCTCGGCCGCTCAAGAGGGAGGAGCCGGGAAACGGGAGAAGGGGCGGTCGGGTCCCACACGTCCGAGGGCGGCCCCTTTGCGAGAAAAGAGCCTCAGATGTCCAGGGACCCCTTGGCTGGCCCCTGCCTCACGCCGGCAGCGGCCACCAAAGACTCACCTTCGGGGCTCCAATCCATAGAGGAGGCACTCAGCAAGGTCCCTAAACAACGGGCTCGGAAATTCCGCGGCATCGTCCGGGGCCCAGACGATCCACTTTAATCCGATAAAGTGGGTGAGCCCCATGATGGAACGCACGAGGAAGGTGGGCGGAAGATCACGGAGCTGGCCCCTTTCGATCCCCTTCTTGACCCCTTTGAGATATCCCTGGGCGATCTTGTTGTAGTACCACATCCCCACATCCTGGGCGATCATCTCGAACTCCGGGATCAGCCGGTATATGGCCCGATGTCTGCGCAGAAAGTCGAAAAACGCCCAGATACCGACGAGCTCGGCCTCCCTGCGGTCCTCGATCCCGGCGATGGCCTGTTGGATCTCCCGGCGGGCCTCTCGGTTGATGTGCTTGATGAACCCCTCGATCAGGTCGCTCTTGCTCTCAAAGTGAACGTAAAACGTACCCTGGGCAACATTGGCCTCGCGGGTGATGTCCGCGATGTTCGCCCTGCTGAACCCGTTGCGGCCGAACACTGTCTCTGCGGCGCGAAAAATTGCCTGGCGGGTGCGCTCTCCCTTGCTCATCGGCTCGTCCGTCCGGAAGGAACTGGGCGGGGGAGTCCGGAAAGGAATTTGAGTGAGATCGGGGGGATCGTTCCATGGAGCAGGACCGGCGACTCCCTTTTTCAGAAGATCTACGATCAGCTCGACGGTCTCCCAAAAAGAGAAAAACGGGCGACTGTGTTCCCAACTCAGGTTATTGAAGTAACAAATTCCGATCAACGCGTAGGCCAAAAGGTTTGGGTCGAACCCGGCGATATTCCCGAGGCGGTGTTGTTGTCGGAAAAAATCTCGGTAGTGCCTCGCGATGGCCTCATAATACGATATGGTGACTTTATCAACCAGGTCGGACTCCCCAAGAATTCTATGAAAAGCAAAATTCTCCCGCGTATGCTCCAACAACAGAGCCACTTCAGACCTTAACCGCCCACCAAAGTCCGACGCATTACAAGCGATAGAGGCAGATTTCTTCAGAAAGCCGCTCACAACTAAATCATTCAACTCTAGAAACACCTGCTCCTTGTTGTCAAAGTATTGATAAAAAGTTCCCGGGGAAACTTCGCACCTGCGGGCGATCTGGGCCACCGAGGCGGCGTAGTACCCCACCTCTTTGAACACGTCGTGGGCGGCCTCCAAGAGGGCCGCCCGTGTTTTGCGCCCTTTTGAGGATAGGGCTCGGGGCCTGGTGCGAACGCTCTTCTTCATGCGCAACGCGCTCCTCTGTGTTTTGTATGATTCACTCGTCAGCTTGCTTATACAGCGCCTTCTTTCGGGTGTCCAGAATCCCGGAGATCTTTTTCCCCGAGGCGACCAGGCCCGCCTCCCAGCCCATGGAACAGCGGCCAAGCGGGCGAACTCTTGAGGCTCCGAGGGCATAGGGATGGGGCCCGCTTCTGGTTCGGAGGCCAAAGTTCGGCAAGGAGACAGAGGTTCAGGAGACGTGCAAGAGGGCCCCGCCCCCGCACGGTCCGATTCGACCGTGGCGAGGGGCGTCCTGTCTTCCAAGTAACTTCCGCTAGGACGCTGGGACGCATGAAAACCTACTTGATTCCAAATGTTCCAAGCATGCCCCAGCCCCTTTGGCGCCACCTCACGGTCTCGGGGGGGCATGGGGTCTGCTGGAGAGCCGCGTGCGGCCCCTTGGCTCGCCGCGCAGCGCCTCCAACGCTCGCACCGTGAAACCGTTCGGTCCCCGGCCGCACTGCCATGAAACCACGGTTGGTGCCCCGTGCCTGCGCGGCGAATCTCATGCCCGGCTTCGCGCGCGGCCGGAAGCGGACCCAATGCCCCACCGCCGAAACTGTGCGGGGATCGGTTCGCGTTATTTCTTCGCAAACAGGCCGCCTCGCGGCCTATGGGAGCTGAATTCTGTTGCTGATCCGCGAAACGCCGGCGGCCGGCTCTCCAGCAGGCCCCACGATCCGGGAGGCCGCCGATGGAGGGGAGGAGCCGGCCGGGCCATCAGC
>NZ_BAAHXI010000074.1:0-18988 GCF_054656955.1 Deferrisoma palaeochoriense | reverse complement strand
ATACCAAATGTATTGCCGAGGGCGGGTGGGGGACTGGTTCCGGCCGGGCGTGGTGACGGCGCGGCGAGGTGAGAGGCCGCACCCGGCTTTCCACCAGCCCCCCACCCGCGGGTTTCCGTTGCAACGCCGGGGATCTGACAATACTTTCGTTGGTCTTAGTAACAGGGGGGCCCACCGCGGCAACGGGACCACGCACGATAAGCGCTGGAATCGCAGTGTGTTTTGGCCTTCTAGCCTCCCAGCGTTCCAGCGGACGTTGCTTGGCCGACCTCACGACCCACGGCAGTTGAGCCGGCAAAGAAAAAGGCCGGCCCTCACGGGGACCGGCCGAGCCAGCGGCTCAAATCGAACAGGAAGGGGGTGGTACAACCCCGCAATCAGTGGGCGAGAAATCCCCACGCCACAAGGGCGATGCACACGAGCCCCACCCCCAGGGCCGTGAAGCCCAGGAGCTGGCCGATCAGGTCCCACAGGGGAGGCGTGGGCTTCTCGGCGAGGGATTCCAGCTTGCCCTGCTTCTCCAGGCGCTCATACCAGCGCCGGCGCTCCTCCCACAGCTCGTACTTCGGCAGCCGGCCCCGGAAGATCACGGGATCCATGGGGAACTTGCCGGGCCGGAAGTGGGTGTTGAAGAAGTGCACCGTGAAGATGAACCCCGAGGCCAGGAGGGCCTCGTCGCTGTGCACGATGATGGCCACGTTGAACACCCACCCCGGCAGGAACCGCCCGAAAAACTCGGGGAACCACAGGAGCAGCCCCGACCCACCGATGGCGAACATCCCCCAGAACACCGCCAGGAAATCGAACTTCTCCCAGTAGGTCCACCGGTCGAAGGTGGGCTCGTGGCCCAGTCCGAAGAACCATCGCACCATGGCGGCGATGTCCTTGACGTCCTGCCAGTTGGGAAAGAGCGAGTCGGGGCCAAAGAGCTTCTGCCAGAACGTCTCCCCGGTGGGCTTTGCGAACAGGTAGTAGAGGATGTAGAGGAGGCAGGCGCCGAAGTACCCGAACGTGATCAGGGCGCAGATCCGGTGGATCCACCCCGCCTGATGGGGGCCGCCCAAGAGACGCATCACGGCCGGGGCCCAGGCGGCATCGTGGAACTTGAGCGGCAAGCCCGTGACCACGAGACCCAGAAAGCTCACCATCATCGCCAGGTGCAGGATCCGGTCGAACCAGCTGAAGCGTTTGTAGGGCCTGAGCGGTTCGGGGATCTCCGAAAGCTCGTAGTGCCCCCGGAGGAGCCGCTCCCGGCGCTCCCAGTACGCGGCCCGCCACCACAGCAGAGTATGGAGCCAGAACACCGCGAACACCCCCACCAGGAGCGCGGTCATGAACAACCAGGTGTAGTAGAGGACCGGGTAGTTTTCCTTGTCGCGGTGGTCGGCGTGGGGCAGGAACTGGGCGAACTGGATGGTCGAGCCCGGGTGGCAGGCCCCGCAGGTTTCGGCCAGGTTGTCCGGGTGGATGCTGGACCGGGGATCGCTCGGGGGAAGAATCTCATGGGCTCGGTGGCAGTCGGCGCACCCGGCGGCCAGCGCCGACCCGAGGGCTTCCACCTTTCCGTGGTAGCTCTCCTCGTACGTTTTGACGGCGATGGTGGGCACGCCGTTTCGGCGCATCATCTCTTCGTCGGCGTGGCACCGGTGGCAGGTCTCGGTGTGGAACTCGCGGTACTCGTGGGTGTTGGGGTCGCCCAGTTCCTCGATGCGGTGGAGCCCGTGACAGTCGTGGCAGGCCGCCGAGTCACGGTTTCCCGCCGCCACGGCCTTTCCATGGACGCTTTCCTGGTACCCTTCCGCGTCGTGGCAGACGGAGCACACGGCCACCACCCGGTTCTTGTCCCCCTCCCATTTCGTGAGGGAATGCACATCCGAGTGGCAGTCCGCGCACCGGATGTCGTTCATCATGTGCACCGAGGCGAAGTGTTCGCGCCCCTCGTCCGGGTGACACCGGTGACAGGTCTCGACCTTCTCCTGGGTCTGGGAGCCGCAGGTCTCGTGCTCCTCGATGTCAATCACGTCGAAGTGGCAGCTGTTGCAGGCGTTTCGGCCGTGCACCGAGGCGGAATACGCCTCGTAGTCGATCTCCGAGTGGCACTCCACGCACTGGCTGTCGTCCACCGACGCCCGGGCCGGGCCCGGAACCGAGGCCCATGCCGCGATCAAACCCCACACGATCCCTCGAAGCCAACGCTTGTGCATCATGGCAACTCCCCCATCCTGGAAGATGAAGATAAGGAATCCGACGGCAATATCCGACGCTGCGGCGGGCTGTTCCGAATCACCTCCTTTCCGACCCGCCCTGGGTGTGTAATCGTTCACGAGCGCTCCCTAGGAGACCACCCGGGAGATTTCCCGTCAAGATCGCAAGAATTCCCAAAATTTGTTTCAGGGACTCACGAAAAAGCGAAACGCGAAACGGAGTGAAACGGGATGTTTCACCCCCCGGTGCTCCGCCCCGGAGTTGACCGTGAACCGGCCCCAGGGCTAGGGTAAGCGGCCGTTTTTCCCGAAACGAGACGGAGCCCACATGCCCACCGCGCCCGAACTTCCCCCGCCCCTCGGCGCCGTCCACGCCCCCGAGGCGGCCGCCCGCCTGTGGGCCAACCTCCGGGGCCGGCCGGCCTTCGCCTGTGTGATCGGCTCCACCGACACCGCCGAGATCCCGGGGATCTCGGCGGCCGGGGCCACCCCCGAAAAGCGCCGGTACACGGCCGCCTTGGACAGCGAGTTCCTCCTGTTCGGGCGACCCCTGAGCCTGCCGGAGATTCCCCGGAACCCCCTGGGCCCCCCGAGCCCGGTCGTGATCACCCGGGCCGCCCTGGAAGCCCTGGGGGTGACGGCGCTCATCGTGGACGCCGGAACCCGGGTTCCGCCCCAGACCCCCCACCTCGTCCTCGGCGGGGTCCCGGGGCGGTGCATCACCACCGGGAGGGCCCTCGACCTTCCCGAGGGACTGCGCGACCGGGCCCGGGCCGCCGGCGCGTATCTCGCCTCGACGGCCCCCTGGCTCATCCTGGCCGAATGCGTGCCCGGGGGCACCACCACGGCCCAGTCGCTCCTGGAGGGGCTCGGGATCCCGGCCGGGGGCCGGGTGTCGTCGTCCATGCCCGGCGGGAACCACGACCTCAAGCGCAAGGTGGTGGAGCAGGCCCTCAAGGCGGCGGGACTGCGGCCGGGCGCGACGGGCCGCGAGGTGGCAGCGGCGGTCGGGGACCCGATGCAGCCGGTGGCGGCCTGGATCGCCCTCGAGGCGAGTCTGCGGGTGCCGGTGGTCTTGGCCGGCGGCACCCAGATGGCCGCCGTGGCCGCCCTGGCGCTGCGGTTCTGGCAGGAGGGGCAGCCCGGGGCCCCGGAACGGCTGAGCCTCGCCACCACCCGGTGGGTGGCCGAAGACCCGGCCGCCGATCTGGCGGGGCTGCTGGGCCACCTGCCCCTGGAGGTTCCGGCGGTCCATTGCGGGCTCGATTTTTCGGGGAGCGCGCTGCCCGGACTGCAACGGTACGAGGAGGGGCTCGTGAAGGAAGGCGTGGGCGCGGGCGCGGCAGCATGCGCGGCCTTCGCGGCCGGCATGGAACACGACGCCCTCGTCCGGGCCATCGAGGAGGTGGTGCGTGGTCTCCCGCCGGCCTGAGGCCTGGCCCCAGGACCACGGGGGCGACGTGTGGGGCCGGCCGGAGGGCACGCGGATCCTGGACTTCAGCGCCTCCATCAACCCCTACGGACCCCCTCCGGGGCTCTGGGAGGAGCTCGGCCGGGTCTGGCCCCGCATCGTCCACTACCCCGACCGGGGGTGCCGGGGGCTGCGGGCGGCCCTGGCCCGTCGGTTCGGCGTTTCTGAAGAGGAGATCCTGCCAGGGAACGGCTCGGCCGAGCTCATCGACCTGGCCCTTCGGGCGCTGGTGCCGGCGAGGCTCGTGTGGTGCCCGCCGGATTTCAGCCTGTACGCCCAGTTTGCTCCGGCCGGAACCGCCTTCGTCGAGGTTCCGCGCCAGGCCGCCCGGGGGTTCCGGGTGGACTTCGGCCGGCTGGCCGAGGTCGTGGCGCCGGGCGACCTGGTGGTGTTCTCGAACCCGGGAAACCCGGCGGGGTGCCGGGAGCCGCCCGAAGAGATCCTTCGCCTCGCCCAGCACTGCCGGGAGCGGGGGGCCGTGCTCCTGGTGGACGAGGCGTTCATGGACTTTTGCCCGGACCAGGGCGTGCTCGGCCGGGCCGCCGACGGCGCGGGGCTCCTCGTCTTGCGGTCGCTTACGAAATTTTACGCCCTCCCCGGCCTGCGGCTCGGGTTCCTGGCCGGCCCTCCCGACCTCGTGGGGCGGATCGGCCGGCTCCAGGTGCCCTGGTCGGTGAACACGCTGGCCCAGGCGGCCGGCGCGTACTGCGTGGCCCAGACGGACTGGGAGCAGGAGACCCGCGCGGCCATCCTCGGGGAGGCCGAGCGGTTCCGGGAACGGCTGGGCCGGCTTCCGGGGGTCCGTCCTCTGCCCCCGGCGGCCAACTACCTGCTCGTGGAACTCCTCCCGCCAGCTCCCTCGGCCACCGCCGTCTACGAAGCCCTGGCGCGCCAGGGGCTCCTGGTACGCCACTGCGGGAGCTTCGGCCTGGGGGACCGGTTTCTGCGGATCGCCGTGAGGCGGCCCGAGGAGGACGACGAGCTGCTTCGGGCCCTGGAGGGGATCCTCGGCGCCCGGAGGGCCGCGGGATGACCGGGTTCGGCCCCGGCCACCTCCTCGCCGCCTGGCTTCTCGACGCCGCCTTCGGGGATCCGGCCTGGATCCCCTGGCCCCACCCGGTCGTAGCGATCGGCCGGGCAATCTCGCGGCTCGAGGCGAAGCTCTACGCGGCCGACGGCGCCCTGTGGCGGGGCGCCGCCCTCTGGGCGGCCGTGGTGGTCTCGGCCTTTGGCGCGGCCTGGGGGCTATGGCGGCTGGCCCATTGGGTTCACCCGGCCCTGGGCGGGGCCGTCGGGGTCTACCTGGCGTACGCCTGCCTGGCCACCCGGGCCCTCGCCCAGGAGGCGCGCGAGGTGGGACGGCTGGTTCGGCGGGGGCGCATCGAGGCCGCCCGGCGGTGGCTCGGCCGGATCGTGGGGCGGGACACCGCCGCCCTCCCCCCTCCCCAGATCCTCCGGGCCGCCGTGGAAACCGTGGCCGAGAACGCCTCCGACGGGGTGGTGGCCCCTCTCTTCTACCTGGCCCTCGGGGCGGCGTTCGGCTGCGGCCCGGCCTTGGCCGTGGCCTACAAGGCGGTGAACACGCTGGACTCCATGGTGGGGTACCGGAACCCGCGCTACGAGCGGTTCGGCCGGGTTAGCGCCCGGGCCGACGACGTGGCAAACTGGATTCCGGCCCGCCTAACCGCGGTTCTCGCGGCCCTGGGCGCCGAGATCCTGTGGGGCAGGGGCCGGCGCGCGCTCCGGGTCGCCTGGCGGGACGGCCGGCTCCACAAATCGCCCAATGCCGGGTTTCCTGAGGCCGCCTTCGCGGCGGCCCTGGGGGTGGAACTGGGCGGGCCGGCGCGCTACGGGGGCGTGCTCCGGGCGAGCCCCCGCCTGGGCGACCCGGGGCCCCTTCCGGGGCCGGAACACCTGGATCGCGGCCTTCGACTCCTCTGGGTGGTGTCGGCTCTGGCCGCGACGGGTGGCGCGGTGCTCCTCCTTCTGGTTTCACCATAGGCAACCGGCAATGGCCCGACCCGACGACCTCACCTACCGCGAAAAATATCTGCGGCTCGTGGACGAACTCGACGCGAAGGAGCGGGAGTGGGCCGCCTTGGGCGACCGGGTGCGCCGGATCCTGACCCACCTCTCCATCGTGGCCGAGGGTCCGTCCACCCCGGAGATCTCGGCGGCCCTGGCCGAGATCCGAGAGGACCTCAAGGCCGGTCTCGATCTGGCACGGGTGGAGGAGAAGGTGGAGGCCCTCAAGGAACGGGTGCTCACCGAGACCCGGTGGGCCGAGCCCGGCGGGGGAGGCCCTCCGGTGCACCTCGTGCTGATCCATCTGGTGGAGCGCCTGCCCCTGCCCCCGAACTGCGCCGAGGAGGCACTAAAGCTCATCGAGCGGTTCGAGCCGGGCATCCCCCCCGACGAGCTGCCCGACGCGATCGATACCGTCGCGGGCCTGGTGTACCGGATGCAGGCGGCGGTGGCCGACGAGAAGGCCCAACTGGAGACCCTCCTCCAGGAGATGGCCGAGCGGCTCCGGCTCATTGACCAGGGGCTCCTGGGGACCTGGGAGCGGTCGAGGGAGGGGTTTGCCGCCACCCGCCGGCTGGACACGGCGGTCCGCCAGGAGATGCGGGGCCTGGCCGAGCGAAGCGCCGGCGCGGCCGATGTGGCCACCCTGCGCGACTGGATCCGGGGCAGCCTGGAGGCGATCGAACGCCACCTCGAGGCCCACCGGAAGGCGGACGAGAACCGGGAAGAGGAGCTCCGGGCCGAGGTGGAGCGGTTGCGCCAGGCGGTGAGCCGCCTCGAGGAGGAGGTCGAAACCCACCGGGAGCGGGCGCGGGAGGCCCGGGAGCAGAGCCTTCGGGACCCCCTCACGGGGTGCTTCAACCGGCTGGCGTACGAGGAGCGGGTCCGGGCCGAGGAGGCCCGGTGGCGACGTTACGGAAGCCCGCTTTCGGTCATCGTGCTCGACGTGGACAAGTTCAAGGGGATCAACGACCGGTTCGGCCACCGGGCCGGCGACAAGGTCCTCAGGGCCATCGCCCAGATCGCCGGGTCCCAGATCCGGGAGGTGGACTTCTTCGGCCGGTACGGGGGCGAGGAGTTTGTGGTGTTGCTGCCCGAAACCCCGCTGGAGGCCGCGGTTAAGGTGGCCGAGAAGATCCGCCGGAGCGTCGAGGCGTTCCGGTTCCACGCCCGCGGCGAGCCCGTGCCGATCACGGTCTCCTGCGGGGTGGCCCAGTTCCGGCCGGGCGACACGGCCGCCTCGGCCTTTCAGCGTGCTGACGAGGCCCTCTACCGGGCCAAGGAGGGCGGCCGAAACCGGGTCGAAGCCGGCTGACCTCGGGCCGTGGGCCAACGTAAGCCGGCGCAAGGAGTTCCGTGGCCATGGACCACGTCATCCGGCAGAACAAGGTCACGAAGCAGTGGGTCATCTTCGCCCCCTCCCGCAGGCGGCGTCCCACCGATCTTAGGGAGGCTCCGGCGCCGGCCGATCTGTCGGCGGACGCCCCCCACGACCCCTCCTGCCCGTTCTGCCCGGGCAACGAGGAAGCCCTGGGTCCCGTGGTCGAAGAAGTCCCCGGGCCGCCCCCCCAGGGATGGCGGACCCGCGTCATCCCGAACAAATACCCGGCCCTTTCCCCCGGGTTGGACGCCCGGAGGTTGCAGGTGGGGGCGTACCTTGCCGTGGGAGGACACGGCCGGCACGAAGTGATCATCGAAAGCCCGTACCACAACAGAGACATCCCCGACATGGAACCGGAGGAGGTTCTCGCCGTTGTCGACACGTACCATCGCCGACATCGGGAGTTGATGGCCCGGGATGACACCCTGCTCACCCTCACCTTTCGAAATCGGGGCGTCGGAGCAGGGGCATCCATGGCGCACCCCCACTCGCAGGTCATCTCGCTTCCGGTAGCCCCGCCCTACGTCCGGTGGCGGGAGGAGGAGGCGCAGCGGTATTTCGACGAGTGGGGCCGGTGCTGTCTGTGCGACACGGTGGCGGAGGAGTTGCGTGTCGGGGAGCGGCTGGTGCTGACCAACCCGGCGTTTGTCGCGTTCGTGCCCTTTGCGGCCGAGACCCCGTGCGAGATCTGGATCGTGCCCCGGCGCCACCAGGCGGATTTCGTGGAACTGGAGGAGTCCGAGAAGGTCCTGTTGGCGCAGATCCTTCGGGACAGCCTTCGGCGCGTTGCCACCGCACTCGGGCGGCCCGACTATAACTATGTGATCCATTCCTCCACCCAGTACCGGGTGGGGGAACCCCACGTCCATTGGTATCTTCAAATCCTGCCCCGGCTAACCCGGCGGGCCGGGTTCGAGATCGGCACCAACATCGCGATCAATCCGTCGCTGCCAGAGGAGGACGCCCGGCTGCTTCGGGGGGGCGTCCCGGGGGACCATTGACCCGCGAGGGGGCAGAACTTATCGTACGCGGGCCTGAATCCCCGGATCCGGCCCTCCCCGGACCGCCGACCCGCTGCGCCGTCGTACGACGGCGGGCACCCGGACGAACCGTTGGGGCTGGTACCGGGGGGGGCGAGCTTTCGAGCCGAGCGTTCCAGCCTTCTCGCTTTCCAGTTCCAGCCGAAAAGGGGGTGTCCCATGGCGATCCGTTCGGTGGAAGATCTCGAGGTTCAGGGAAAGCGGGTGTTCGTGCGCGTGGATTTCAACGTGCCCCTCAAGGAGGGCCGGATCACCGACGACACACGGATACGGGCGGCGCTTCCCACCCTGCGCCACCTGCTCGACCGGGGCGCCGCCCTGGTGGTGGCGAGCCACCTGGGCCGGCCCAAGGGGGCCCCGGACCCGGCCTACTCCCTGGGCCCGGTGGCCGAGCGGCTGGGGGAGCTCCTGGGCATGAGCGTGTTCCTGGCGCCGGAGGTCGTGGGCCCCAAGGTGGAGGAACTCGCCCGAAACCTCGAACCCGGCGAGGTGCTCCTGCTGGAAAACGTGCGGTTCCACCCCGGGGAAACCAAAAACGACCCGGAGCTCTGCCGCCAGCTCGCGGCGTTGGCGGAGGCCTACGTGAACGACGCCTTCGGCACCTGCCACCGGGCCCACGCCACCACGGCCGGCATGGCCGCCCTGTTCCCTCCCGACCGAAAGGCCGCCGGATTCCTGCTCCTCCAGGAGATCCGGGCGTTCGAACGGGTGCTCCGGGAGCCCGAGCATCCCTACGTGGCGGTGCTGGGCGGGGCCAAGGTGAGCGACAAGATCGGGGTGATCCGAAACCTCCTGCCCAGGGTGGACCGGCTGCTCGTGGGCGGGGCCATGGCCTACACCTTCCTGCGGGCCCGGGGCATACCCGTGGGGGACTCCCTGGTCGAGGAAGACAAGGTGGGGCTCGCGGCCGAACTCCTCGCCGAGGCCGAGAAGGCGGGCAAGGAGATCGCGCTCCCGTCCGACCACGTGATCGCCCGGGACCTCTCGGCCGGGGCGGAGACGCGAACCACCGAAGGGGCCGAAATCCCGGCCGGGTGGAGGGGGGTGGACATCGGCCCCAAGACCCGAACCGCGTACGCCGAGGCGATCGAGAAGGCCCGTACCGTGGTCTGGAACGGGCCCATGGGCGTCTTCGAGATCCCTCCCTTCGCCGAGGGCACCGTGGCCGTGGCCCGGGCCGCGGCCGAGTCCTCGGCCTTCACCGTGGTGGGGGGGGGCGACAGCGTGGCCGCGGTAAACCAGGCCGGGGTCGCCGACCGGATCTCCCACATCTCCACCGGGGGCGGCGCGTCGCTCGAGCTCCTCGAGGGGAAGACCCTCCCTGGCATCGCGGCGTTGGAATCGGCCGAGTAACGCCTGGCTGGGCGGCGAGGCTGCGGGGCGGCTCGGCGGCCAAAACCCTCTGGGCATTTTGGCGCCGGCCCCCGGCCCGAGGCATGGGAGCGCCTTTTGATGCGCGCCTCGGGCCGCCGGACCAACCGCCATGGCCCGAACGCCGCCCGTGCACACCTAGCCAGGCAACAACGGGAGAATCGCTAGTGATGTTAGCCGCCAAGCTGCCCAGCCGCCTTGCCGCCTAGCTTCCCAAGGAGTTTCCCATGCGCAAGCCCCTCGTGGCCGGCAACTGGAAGATGCACAAAACGGTGTCCGAGGCCCGGGCCCTGGCGGAAGGGGTCGTGGCCGGCGTCCGGGATCTCACGGGCGTGGAGGTGGCCGTGGCCCCGCCGTTCACGGCGCTCTCGGCCGTGGCCCAGGTGCTCGACGGCTCGCCGGTGCGGCTCGGGGCCCAGAACGTCCACTGGGAGCTCGAGGGCGCGTACACGGGCGAGGTTTCGGCGCCCATGCTCGCGGAACTCGGGGTCGCCTACGTAATCGTGGGCCACTCCGAGCGCCGTCGGGATTTCGGGGAAACCGACGACTTGGTGGCCCGGAAGGCGGGGCGGGTCCTGGGGGCGGGCATGACCCCGATCGTGTGCGTGGGCGAAACCCTCGACCAGCGCGACGACGGCCGGGCCTTCGAGGTGGTGGAAACCCAGATCCGGGCGGGCCTCGGGCCCCTGGGCCCCGAGGATCTGCGGCGGGTGGTGGTGGCCTATGAGCCCGTGTGGGCCATCGGCACAGGCCGCTCAGCCACGGCCGAACAGGCCCAGGAGATGCACGCCCACATCCGCTCGGTGCTTGAAGGGATCGGGGGGCCGGAGGCGGCGGAGACGGTGCGGATCCTCTATGGCGGGAGCGTCAAGCCCGACAACGCGGCGGAGCTCCTCGGGCAGCCCGACGTCGACGGCGCCCTGGTGGGCGGGGCGAGCCTCCAGGCCGAGGCATTTGCATCCATCGCCCGAAGTGCGGTATAAGGTGCGTTTCGATCCTCTTGGAACGGGACCGACGACATGTATACGGCGTTGATCATCCTCCACGTGCTTGTAAGCTTCATCCTGGTGGGCATCGTGCTCCTCCAGCAGGGCAAGGGTGCCGACATGGGCGCCGTGTTCGGCGGATCGAGCCAGACCCTGTTCGGGAGCTCGGGCGGGACCACCTTCCTCGGCAAGCTCACGGCGGCCGCGGCCGGCGTGTTCATGCTCACCTCCCTGGGCTTGACCTATATGGCGAGCCATCGGTATAAGGTGAGCGTGGTGCCGGATCAGCCGGCGGCCACGGCGCCGGCCCCTGAAGCGCCCGCCCCGGCCGAGCAGCCGGCGCAGCAGCCCGCGGGGCAGCAGTAGCACGACTGAAAACCGAATCCGTGCCCAGGTGGTGGAACTGGTAGACACGCTATCTTGAGGGGGTAGTGGGGCAATCCCGTGCCGGTTCGAGTCCGGCCCTGGGCACCAGTTGATCCAAAAGGGGAGCCGAGAGATCGGCTCCCCTTTTGCTATGCCGGAAGCACGGCATTACGCCCGGGGCGCCAGTTCCCCTGCCCCACTGTGCCGCCCCCGGGTGGCAGGCCCCTCGCCCCCCCCCGCGTGCGGAGGGGGATGGCGCCGCGAGGCACCGGACGCGCCGGCCCCTTCCGCGCGGAAAGGTCCCTCCGCGGCCGAAAGAGGTCCCCGGAACGAAAAAACGGGTTACCGGCCGGTCCGGTAACCCGTCGCGATCGTCTTGGTGCCGAAGAGAGGACTCGAACCTCCACGGGCTTGCGCCCACCAGATCCTGAATCTGGCGCGTCTACCAGTTCCGCCACTTCGGCACGGGAGGCGTTAGATACCATGCAGGGCCGCCGAGCGTCAAGCGTCGGAGGCGAACTCCGGGGTGTTTCGGCAAGAGCGCTGCCGGGCGACTGGGGGGGGCTTGGAGCAGGGGTGGGGTTGTGGTAGGTATCGCGGCGCGGCAGGAGCGAGCGGTGAGGCGGGGATCGCGGCGAGGTTCAGCCTTTCGGCATCCCAGCCTCCTCGCGTCCCAGCGGACATCACACGGAGGACGAACGAACCATGCGAAAGGGAATCGGGCTACTGGTGGCCGGGGCGCTGGCCGCGGCCGGGCCGGCGGCGGCCGCGAACCTGGCGGGGCTCGCCTCGCCCCTGGGGGCGGGGCGGTTTGCGGTGAGCGGGTTCGTGGCCTACGGGGAGCAGGACGTGGAGGACGGGGTCCCGGACGAGGTCTCGACCCGGCGGATGCTGGGCCGGGTGCAGGCCGGGGTGGTGGACGGGCTGGACCTCTACGCCTTCCTCGGGTTTTCGGACATCCAGTTCAACCAGGCGGACTTCGAGGGAACCCTCGGCGGCCTCGGCGGCGTGGGGGCCAAGTTCGGGCTTTTGCGCTCGGGCGACGTGCGGGTGGTGGCCGATCTCCAGGCCGAGTTCGATCAGTCCAAGGACGGCTCGCGGAAGGTCCGCCACCAGGCCTACCACCTGGCCGGGTACGTGGTGCGGGAGATCGGGGCGGCCGGCAAGGTGGGGTACATGTACCCCTTCGCCGGCATCCGGTTCACTGCGAGCCGGTACGACGCCGACGGCAAGCTGGACGACTACCGGCAGGACAGCTTCCTGGGGGTGTTCGGCGGGGCCGACTACTTCGTGAACCCCAACGTGTACTTCACGGGCGAGGTGCACCTGTTCGACGAGACCAGCATCTACTTGGGGGTCGGGCACCGGTTCTGATCCCCCACGCGACGGAGGCAACGATGAAGCTCTTTTTGGACACCGCGAACATCGACGACATCAAAAAAGGCGCGGCCCTGGGGGTGGTGGACGGGGTCACCACGAACCCGACCCTGATCGCCAAGGAGGGCCAGCCCTACCGGGAGGTACTGGCCGAGATCTGCCGCATCGTGGACGGCCCGGTGAGCGCCGAGGTGGTGGCCCTCGAGGCCGAGAAGATGGTGGCCGAAGCCCGGGAGCTTGCGGCCATCCACGACAACATCGTGGTCAAAATCCCGATCACGGCCGACGGACTCCAGGCCGTGCACCGGCTTGCGGCCGAGGGCATCCGCACCAACGTGACCCTGGTGTTCAGCGCCCCCCAGGCGCTCCTCGCCGCCAAGGCGGGGGCCACCTTCGTGAGCCCCTTCGTCGGGCGGCTCGACGACCGGGGCCACGAGGGCATGGCCCTGATCGAGCAGATCGTGACAATGTTCCGGAACTACGAGCTCGACACCGAGGTGATCGTGGCGAGCGTGCGCCACCCCATGCACGTGGTCGAGGCGGCGCTGATCGGGGCCGACATCGCGACGATCCCCTACAAGGTGCTGACCCAGATGCTGGGCCATCCGCTCACGGATCTCGGTATCCAGCAGTTCCTGGCCGACTGGGACCGATATACCGGCAAGTAGAAGGGAATTCGTTCGCCCACAACAAACCTTGGTGATTCTGCAGCACGGTTTCGCCGGGTTCGTCCGGGCAGAATGTGCCGGTTTTCTCAATATCTTTGAGGCAAAAACCGCTTGACACCCCGAAAACGGCGCCGGTATCCTTGCGCCGGTTTGGGGACCGAGGACCAGGAGTTCGCACCGGTGTTTCGCCGTGCGGGTCCTGGGGCGCTTGACTCCCCGGCTTGTTTTCCGTTGGCTCGGGCCGGCGTTCCGGCCCGGCAGTTCCCAGTGGTTGGGGTTCGGCGAGGGGTTACCGAAGGGCTTTGGCCGCACTCCGCGGGTGCTGCGTCACAGCATCCCGATCGTGTCCTCTCCCCGAACGGACCTTGGTTCCAGGTCTGCCCCGCACGGGATCCCCCGCGGCGGAATCGGGTTCCGCCGCGCTTAGGCAAGGGTTGCCGACGTTTCCGTCCAGGCCCGTTCGGGCCCCAGAGCAAAGGGAGGAGAACCATGGCGAAACTCGAACCCCGGCACGTCCCGTCCGACTTGGAGATCGCCCAGAACCACAAGATGAAGCACATCCGGGAGATCGCCGAGAAGGCGGGCATCCTGGAAGACGAACTCGAGTATTTCGGGAATTACAAGGCCAAGGTCGATTACGCCAAGGTCCTGGAGCGGCTGAAGGACAGGCCCGACGCCAAGCTCATCGACGTGACCGCCTGCACCCCCACCCCGCTGGGGGAGGGCAAAACCGTCACCTCCATCGGGCTCAACGAGGGCCTGAACTACATCGGTAAGCGCTCGATGCTGTGCCTGCGGGAGCCGAGCCTCGGGCCGGTGTTCGGCATCAAGGGCGGCGCGGCTGGCGGCGGGTACTCCCAGGTGGTGCCCATGGAGGACCTGAACCTCCACTTCACGGGCGACATCCACGCGGTATCCATCGCCCACAACCTGTGCGCCGCGGCCCTGGACGCCTCGCTCCTGCACGGCAACCCCCTCAATATCGACCCCCTCACCATCGAGTGGCGCCGGGTCGTGGACGTGAACGACCGGGCCCTGCGGCAGATCGTGATCGGCCTGGGCGGCAAGCTCAACGGCATCCCGCGCGAAAGCGGCTACGACATCGCCGTGGCCTCCGAGGTGATGGCCATCCTGGCCCTCGCCACCGACCTCAAGGACCTGCGCCAGCGGTTGGGCCGGATCGTGCTGGGGTACACCTATGACGGCAAGCCCGTGACCACCGAGGACCTCCAGGTGGCCGGCGCCATGACCGTGCTCATGAAGGACGCGCTGAAGCCCAACCTGATCCAGAGCCTCGAGGGCAACCCCGCGTTTATCCATGCCGGACCGTTCGCCAACATCGCCCACGGCAACAACTCGATCATCGCCGACAAGGTGGCCCTGAAGCTCGGGGACTACGTGGTCACCGAGTCCGGGTTCGCCTCCGACATGGGCGCCGAGAAGTTCATGGACATCACCTGCCGCTACGGCGGGTTCAAGCCCAACTGCGTGGTGATCACCTGCACCGTGCGGGCCCTCAAGATGCACGGCATGCCCTACGAGAAGATCGCCAGCATGACCCCGAAGCAGCTGGCCGAGTTCCTGAAGGGCGAGCACTACGACTACCTCGAGAAGGGCATCGAGAACCTCGAGGCCCACATCGAGAACATGCGCAAATTCGGCGTGCCGGTGGTGAACACGATCAACAAGTTCGCCTTCGACCGGGACGACGAGGTCAAGATGATTCAAAAGCGGGCCGAGGCGGCGGGCGCCCGTGCCTCGGTGCCGATCGAGGTCTGGATGCACGGCGGGCCCGGCGCCGAGGACGCGGCCCACGAGGTGGTGAAGGCCTGCGACGAGCCCAGCAACTTCAAGTTCCTCTACCCGGACGACTGGTCCATCAAGCAGAAGATCGAGATCATCGCCAAGGAGATGTACGGGGCCGACGGCGTGGACTACATGCCAGCCGCCGAGGAGAAGATCAAGCGGTACACCGAGCTTGGCTACGACAAGTTCCCGATCTGCATGGCCAAGACCCACCTGAGCCTCAGCCACGACCCGACCTTGAAGGGCCGGCCGCGGGGCTTCCGGGTGCCGGTGCGCGACATCCGGGCCAGCGTGGGTGCCGGGTTCCTGTACCCGCTTCTGGGCGAGATGCGCACCATGCCGGGACTCTCGGCCGACCCGGCCTACCGGTACGTGGACATCGACGAGAACGGCAAGATCAAAGGCTTGTTCTAACTCCCTTCGTTTCGGTTCCGGACAACGGGGGAGGGGGCTCCTCCCCTCCCCCGTTTGTCCTTTTTCGAGGGACGGCTTTGCCCGAGCGCCGCTATACGGTCCGGTTCGAACCCGATGGCGTGTCCATCGACGTCTACCGCGAGGCGGAGAATCTTCTCCGGGTCGCGATGGTCGCCGGCGTGCACGTCAACGCCTCGTGCGGCGGGGCCGGCACCTGCGGCAAGTGCAAGGTCCGGATACTCGAGGGGGAGTACCGCTCCAAGCCCTCCTCAAAGCTCTCCCAGGACGAGTGGGCCAAGGGCTACCGCCTGGCCTGCCAGACCGAGATCCTCGGCGACCTCGTGGTCGAGGTGCCGGTGGAATCCCGATACGAGAAGGACGTCCTGGGCCGCCGGCCCGACCACGTGCTCCGGGCCGCCAAGTTCCAGCGGGAGTACGAGGGCATCGTCCCGGAACCGGCGGTGGCCAAGTACTACGTGGAGCTCCCGCCTCCCACGGCCGACAACAACATGTCGGACATGGGCCGTCTGGGCCAGGCCCTAAAGCGCGAGTACGAACTCGACAAGGTCTCCACCGACTACACCGTGCTCCCCGGCCTTCCTTCGGTGCTCCGGGAGGGGGACTGGAACGTCACGGCCACGGTGATGCACACCCACCGGAGTCACCGGATCGTCCGGGTGGAGCCGGGAGACACCCGTTCGAAGACCCTGGCGCTCGCCATCGACGTGGGCACCACCACGATCCACGGGGCGCTCCTCGACGTGACCACCGGGCACGAGGTGGCCCGGGCCGCCGACTACAACGCCCAGGTGTCCATGGGCGAGGACGTGATCACCCGGATCATCGCGGCCCTCAAGCCCGGCGGCCTCGAGGCGCTCCAGAAGCGGGCGGTCAAGACGATCAACGGGGTCCTCAAGGAGCTTCTGAGCAAGGCCGAGGCCGAGGGGGGCGACATCTCCCACGCGGTGTTCGCGGGCAACACCACCATGACCCAGCTCCTGTTGGGGGTGAACCCCAAGTACATCCGGGAGGCGCCCTACGTGCCCACGGCCAACTTCTTTCCGCCGTTTCGGCTGGCCGACCTGGGCATCGAGGTGCCGCCCCACGTCATGGGTTACGTGATGCCCTGCGTGGCGAGCTACGTGGGGGGCGACATCACCTCGGGGGTGCTGGCCACGGGGATGCACACCGACCCGCGGCTCACCCTGTTCATGGACGTGGGCACGAACGGCGAGATCGTCATCGGGAACCAGGACTGGATGGTGTCGGCGTCGGCCTCGGCCGGTCCGGCGTTCGAGGGCGGGGGGGTCAAGTTCGGGATGCGGGCCACCTTCGGGGCCATCGAGCAGGTGCGGATCAACCGGGAGAACCTGGAACCCATGATCCTCACCATCGGCCAGGTGCCCCCGAAGGGCATCTGCGGGTCGGGCATGATCGACTGCCTGGCCGAGTTCGTGGAGGCGGGGATCATCAGCCAAAACGGCAAGTTCAACCGAGAGCTCGCCAGCCGTACGAACCGCATCCGGGAGGGAGAGAACGGCTGGGAGTACGTCCTGTGCTGGAAGGACCAGACCCAGATCGACCAGGACATCACGATCATCGAGCCCGACATCGACAACCTGATCCGCACGAAGGGCTCGATCTACTCGGCCTGCTCGGTGCTTCTAAAGAGCGTGGGGCTCCATTTCACCGACATCGAGCGGATCATCATCGCGGGCGGGTTCGGCCAGTTCATTGACGTGGAGAAGGCCATGGCCATCGGGCTTCTGCCCGAGACCGACCCGGAGCGGGTGGCCTACGGCGGAAACACGTCGCTGGCGGGGTGCCAACTGGCGGCGCTCTACCGCGACAAGATCGACGAGGCCGAGCAGATCGCCACCATGATCACGAACATCGAGCTCTCGGCCTCCAACATGTATATGGAAGAGTACGTGGCGGCGCTGTTCCTGCCCCACACCCGCATGGAGGAGTTCCCGCGGGAGGCCGAGCGGTTGCGTCTGGCCCAGCAGGCCTTGGCCCGGCTGAGGGCCTAGACCCGCGACCGCAGGCGTCACCCCCTATAGAGGAGTTCCATGGGATTCAACATCGCCGTCGCCGGCAAGGGCGGCACCGGAAAGACCACCGTGGCCGGGCTCATCCTGCGCCACCTCGTGGAGCGGGGCGAGGGCCGGGTGCTCGCCATTGATGCCGACGCCAACATGAACCTCAACGAGGTCCTGGGCCTCGAGGTGCACCAGACCATCGGCCAGATCCGCGAGGGGCTCTCCAACGTGCCCGCCGGCATGACCAAGGACGCCTACATCAACTACAAGACCCAGGAGTGCCTCATCGAGGCCGACGGGTTCGACCTGATCGTGATGGGCCGGCCCGAGGGCCCGGGGTGCTACTGCTATGCCAACACCCTGTGCAAGAAGTACATGGACGAGATCGCGGACAACTACCGGTACGTGGTGTTGGACAACGAGGCCGGCATGGAGCACCTCTCGCGCCGGACCACCCACAACATGGATCTGATGTTCGCGGTGACGGACTCGTCGGTGCGGGGCATCCAGGCCGCGGGTCGAATCCGGGACCTGGTGGACGAGCTCAAGCTCAACATCGGGCGGATCGCGGTGATCGTGAACCGGATCGACGGGGATCTTCCCGAGGCCACCCGGGCCGAGATCGAGCGGCTGGGGCTCGAGCTCGCCGGGGTGGTGCCCAACGATCCCAACGTGTACGCCTACGACCTGGAAGGAAAGCCCACGTTCCAGCTTCCGTCCGACTCGGCGGCGGTGCGGGCGGTGGGCGAGATCCTGGAGAGGTACCTGCCCAAGGGGGCGGGATAGTCGACCTGGGGACCTTCGTTTTGGACCACGGCCTTCGGGCCACTGGGCGAAAGGAGCGGTAGTCATGGCATTCGAGTTCCCCAAAGAGAAGTACAACGGCAAGATCGTCGAGGTCACCATCGGCGCCGGCGACAAGGCCCGCACCGTGGGTGGCGAAACCGCGATGCCCCTGTGCAACTTCGAGGGTGAGTTCCCGAACCGCCCGCTGGTTGCCATGGAGGTGTACGACAAGGCCGAGGTGTGCGACGGCTGGGCCCCAGCCTGCAAGGAGCCCTTCGCCGACGTGATGGGCGACCCGGTGGCCTGGGCCAAGAAGTGCGTCGAGGAGTACGGCGCCGACGCGATCTGCCTCCAGCTCGCGAGCACCGACCCCAACGGCATGGACACCCCCGCGGAGGAGGCCGCCGAGCTCGCGAAAAAGGTAGCCGAGGCGATCCCCGTGCCCCTGATCGTGTGGGGCTGCGAGAACGACGAGAAGGACGCCGAGACGCTCGCCAAGGTGGCCGAGGTGTGCGCCGGCATGAACCTGGTGATCGGGCCGGCCAAGGAAGGGAATTACAAGAAGATCGGCGGCGCGGCCATCGGGTACGGCCACGTGGTGGTCCAGCAGACCCCCATCGACGTGAACATGGCCAAGCAGCTCAACATCCTCCTGAACAACCTGGGCGTGCCCATGGACAAGATCCTGATGGACCCCCAGATGGGCGCCCTCGGGTATGGCATCGAGTACTGCTACACGGTGATGGAGCGCGACCGGCTGACGGCGCTCAAGCAGGGCGACGAGAAGATGCAGTCCCCCTTGATCCTCGACGTGGGCAAGTACACCTGGAAGACCAAGGAGGCCTCGGTGTCGGCCGAGGAGGAGCCGGCCTGGGGTGACGCCAAGGTCCGGGGCATCCTGTGGGAGACGATCTCGGCGGTGGACGTGCTGGCGGCCGGCGCCGACATCCTGATCCTGCGCCACCCCGACTCCGTGCGGGTTATGAAAAAGATCATCGACGAGCTCATGGCCTAACGGCCCTGGGGAAACCACCGAGGGAGGAAAACGGTT